>NZ_JAELTZ010000003.1:0-169545 GCF_016429115.1 Aquitalea sp. ASV15
ACAGCGGGCCGCCGGAGTTGCCCGGATTGATGGCCACGTCGGTCTGGATGAAGGGCACGTAGTTTTCATCCGGCAGGCTGCGGCCCTTGGCCGAGACAATGCCGGCGGTGACCGTGTTTTCAAAGCCGAAGGGCGCGCCGATGGCGGCCACCCATTCGCCAACCTTGAGCTGGGACGGGCTGCCAATCTTGACCACCGGCAGGCTGGAGGCATCCACTTTCAGCAGCGCCACGTCGGTGCGCTTGTCCAGGCCGACCAGACGGGCTTTCAGCTCGCGCTTGTCGGTCAGCATGACCTTGATCTGGGTGCCGCCATTCACCACATGGGCGTTGGTCATGATGAAGCCGTCATCGCTGATGATGAAACCCGAGCCGAAGGAGATGCTTTCTTCCGGGGTCTGATCCTGCTGATTGGGCTGGTTGGGGATGAAGCGCTTGAAGAAATCGAATAGCGGATCGTCTTCCGGCACCGGGAAGGGCATTTCACTTTGCTGTGGCGCCGCATCGGTGCGATTGGCCTGGATGTTCACCACGGCCGGTCCGTCGCGTTCGACCAGTTGGGTGAAATCAGGCAGCAACATGGCGACGCGGCCGTCCGACTGGGCAGGAACCGCCACCGGAGCCGGCTGGTTCTGCTTGTGGAACAGGCTTTCGATCTTGTCGCAACCCGAGAGCAACGACGCAGCCAGAAGGGCGCCGACGATGGTGCGAAGATACGGAGTCACAGAGTTATCCTTTCGGGGAGGCTTTCAGACGGATATAGGGGCGATCCGCTGTTTTTCCAGGTAATCCGGCCTGAATCGTCATCAGGCACGGACTGTTTTCAATCATACCGGTTTTGCCGGATATTCGCAGAGATCGACAATCACACAGTGCTGGCAGTCCGGTTTGCGCGCCTTGCACACATAGCGGCCATGCAGGATCAGCCAGTGGTGGGCATCCACCCGGAATTCGGCCGGCACGTATTTCATCAGCTTGTCTTCCACCTCGCGCACATCCTTGCCGGGAGCCAGCCGGGTGCGGTTGCATACCCGGAAAATATGGGTGTCCACGGCAATGGTGGGATGGCCGAAGGCGGTGTTCAGTACGACATTGGCCGTTTTGCGGCCCACACCGGGCAGCGCTTCCAGCGCAGCCCGGTCATCCGGGACCTCACCGGCGTGTTTTTCCAGCAGCAGCCGACAGGTGGCAATGACGTTTTTGGCCTTGGTGCGGAACAGGCCGATGGTCTTGATGTAATCCGCCACCGTTTCCTCGCCCAGTGCCAGCATGGCGGCCGGGGTATTGGCTACCGCATACAGCGGGCGGGTGGCCTTGTTGACGCTGACATCCGTGGCCTGGGCCGACAGCAAGACCGCAATCAGCAACTCGAAGGGCGTGCGATACTCCAGCTCGGTGGTCGGCTTGGGGGTGTGCTCGCGCAGGCGGCGGAAAATCTCGTAGCGCTTGGTGGCGTTCATGGCATGTCGGTTGGGGCTGGTTCGGTACGGGGATGACCGCAGCGGCTTAAGCGGTCTGCATCATTGTAACGCAGGCCGCCGCCGTCTCGTATGGGTTGCGGTTTCTACGTGCGAGGGCCCGGTGACAGCGTCAGCCTGTCCAGCAAGGGGACGCTGGCACTGAGCAGCAGCAGGCAGGCGGCCAGGGTCACGCCGGCGTCCGGCTGGGTGGTCAGCGTGACAAAGCTGATGCACAGCATGCCGGCAGCCTGACCATAAATCAGTCGGCCACGGGGGGTGATGGGCGTGGCGCTGCCATCGCTCATCACCCAGCCGGCCAGCAGCCACAGCGCACTCTGGCCGAGCAGCCAGCCGCTGCCCACCGGCAGGGCGATCAATACCACCAGCAGCAGTCCCAGCGGCGCCTGCCAGCGCAGGAGGCCGCGCCATAGCAGCCACAGGCCGCCGGCCAGCAAGGCGAGTGATAGCGGAATATCGGCGTGTGGCAGGGCGGCCGGCAGCCAGGGGGCCGCCAGCAGCAGGCCGCCGGCCACCGGGTGAAACAGGCTGCTGCCGCTGCCGCCAAACAGCTGGCGCAGCAGCAGGATGGCGCCGCCCGTGCACAGGCACAGCAGTGGCACTGCCGCATCGGGCAGCAGCAGGCTGAGCAGCACGGCCGTCAACAGCGCTTCGCCCTGGCGCAAGCCGGGCCATATGGCCTGGCGGCGCCAGGCCAGGCCCAGGCTGTCGGCCAGCAGGGCGCTGGCGCTGGCGCTGGCCAGTGCCAGCAAGGCCGGCGGTCCCCATTGCCAGAGCTGGATGGCGATGGCCGGCAACAAGGCCAGCAGTTGCTGGCGGTTACGGCTTGCCAGGGTCGGGGCCAGTCGGATCACGGGTGTGTTCATCATTTATCCTGCTCTGTCTCATCGCCAGCGGCCTTGTGCGCTGCGGCGCGCGCCATGGCGGCGGCAATCAGCGCCTTCTTGTCTTGGTCCAGGCTGGCCGGGCTGCTGCTGGCGGCGGTTTTTTGTGCATTGGCCCTGTGCATGGCGGCCTGAATCAGCGCCTGCTGTTGCTGGTTCAGCCCCGGCTTGTTCTGGTCTTCGTCCTTGTCCTTGGCCATGTCCGGTGCGTCCGCGGCTGCGGCCTTGGCGGCCTCTTGTGCCGCCTTGCGGGCGGCGGCGCGGGCCATGGCTGCTTCGATGGCTGCCTGACGGTTGGCGGCAATGGCTGCTTCGCGCTCACTGCTATTGACCGAGGGCGCGACCGCTGGCCGCTGCTGCTGCCGCTCCGCCGCACGGGCCATGGCGGCTGCAATGGCTGCCTGTTTGTCTGCGGCAGTGGCTGCCGGCTCGGTGTGGCTGGTGGGTGCCGCCGCTTGCTGGGCCAGCTTGGCGGCTTGTTGCGCCGCACGTTCGGCCAGACGCTGCGCCTTTTCCTGTTTGTCCCTTTCCAGGCGGAACTGGCGGAAGCGATGGCGCTGGCGCGCTGCGTCGGCGGCGCACTGTTGCTGCTCGGCTAGCAGCAGTTGCTGGCTGGCCAGGCGGAAACTGTCGAGCAAGGGCAGCTGGCTGGGGCAGACGGCGCTACACAGGCCGCACTGGCTGCAGTCGGCCAGCCGCCAGTGCTGTGCTTGTGCCAGCTCTTGTCGGCTGCAGTGCCAGTACAGTTCCTGCGGCTGCAACTGGCTGGGACAGATGCTGGCGCAATCACCGCAGCGAATGCAGGGCTGGGCAGTCAGCGCAGGCTGCTTGGGCAGCGCCAGCAGGCAGTGGCTGTGCTGGTGGATGCCGATGGTGGCATCGGGCAAGGCAAAGCCGCGTAATCCGCCACCATGGACAAGGGCATGCTGCTGCGAGGACAGGCCGGCGCAGGCCAGCAGGTCGGACACCGGGCTGCCGAGCAAGGCGCGCATATTGTGGGACTGCTTGGGGGCCGTGCTGACGGTGACGATGCGGCTGACGCATGGCTCGCCATGCAGGATGGCCCGACCAGCAGCATGGACACCGGCGACTGGCAGGCACAGGCTGTTGCCGCTTTCTTCTGGTCGCGCCAGCGCCCGCAGCAGTTGTGCGTCATCCCCTGCCGGGTAGGGGGCTTGAATCACTTCCAGCTGCCAGCATTGGTCTGCTGCCAGGCTGCGCAGGGCATTGATGGCCGCTCCCTGTTCTTGCTGGATGGCCAGTACCAGCCGCGCCGGCTGCAGTATGCGGCCCAGCATGGCCATGGCTTCGGCCACGGCGGCCGCCTGTTCGCACAGCAGCATGCTGTCGGCCTGCAGAAAAGGCTCGTTCTCCACCGCATTGATGATGAGCAGTGCCAGCGGTGACGCCTTGGCAGCCCACGCCAGCGGCAGCAACGGGCCATGCTGCCCCATGACGCCCATGTCTTGCAGCCGCATGGCCAGCGCCAGTGCTGACAGCGCTGGCCAGTTGCTTTCTGCGGGCAGTGACAGCGCTTCGTCCAGCCCGTCTGGCTGCAGTTGCAGGCCATCCAGCAGCGGCGCGTCGGGCAGGGCTTGCGGCAGCGGGCCGATGGCACGGATGTGGCCGGAGGTCGGGGCATGGACGGCCACGCCGAACTCGCTGTCGGCCTCGGCCAGCAACTGGTGTTTCAGCACGCGCTGGCCCACTTCGACACAGCAGCTGGCGCCCTGCAGCCATAGCCTGAGCTGGGCCGGCAGCGGCGGGGTAAGCAGTGGCTGGCTGCCGGGGTCGGTGTGGGCCGGCAGGATGGATGGGCGGCTCATGAGCTGCTACCCGGTTTGACGGCCTTGATGGCGATGACCGGATAGCCCCAGCGCCAGTCGGCTGGCTGGCTGGTGGCCGGGCGCATGCTGATGCAGTCCACCGGACAGGGGGCCAGGCACAATTCGCAGCCGGTGCATTCATCGGCCAGCACGGTATGCATTTGTTTGGCCGAACCCAGAATGGCATCGACCGGACAGGCCTGGATGCACAGGGTACAGCCGATACAGGTGGCTTCGTCTATCAGTGCCACCGCCTTGGGCTTTTGCGGCGGGGCATCGGCGGCGAAGGGCAGGTAGTCGGTATGCAGCAGGGCGGCCAGCTTGCGTATGCCGTCCTCGCCGCCCGGCGGGCAGCGGTTGATGCTGTCTTCGCCGCGTGCCAGCGCCTGGGCATAAGGCAGGCAGCCGGCGTGGCCGCATTGACCGCACTGGGTTTGCGGCAGGATGGCATCGATGCGCTCGGCCAGCGGCGGCAGGGTGCTGGTGGCTGGGCGTAATTTCTGTGCGCTGCTGCGCAGGACTTTCCCCAGCAGCCAGATGGCCAGCAACAGCAGCAGCAAACGAAGAACAAGGGTCATGACAGGCGGGCTCCAAGGCCGTGCAAGGCCAGCGCGATGATGAGTGCACACAGCAGCAGGGCGGGCCGGCCCTGCAAGCGAGCGGGCAGGGCGCAGCGTTGCAGGCGTTGTGGCAGGGTGGCGAACTGGGCCAGCAGCAAGGTGAACAGGGCGGCGCTCAGCAAGGCTGCGCACAGGGAGGCCGCGGCGCTGCTGGCGGATGGCAGGAAGTAAAGCGGCAGTCCGGCCAGCAGGCTGTTTAGCAGCAGCAGGGGCCAGTGCAGTCCCAGCGCAGCAGCGGTGCCAGCGGCAAGGCGCTGCAGTGCACCGGCCAGCAACAGGGCGCTGGCCGCTTGCAGCACGCTGGCGACCAGCGGCAAGGGCAGGCCGGGGCGGGCGCTGTCGGCTAGCGTCAGCAGGCCGCCGCCGAGCAGCAGCATGATGGCGGTGGCCAGCCCCATGGCGATGGCGGCCGGCAGTGCCAGTGCATCAGCCTGGTCGTCAGCGGGGCGCCGGCAATGATTGCAGAATGCCAGCCCGGCAAGCAGCGGCAGATAGAGCCCAAAATTCATGGCCGGATCATCCAGGAAGCAAAACCGCAAAATTATCCGGGTTTCCTGCCCGGACCACAACCTTGCTACCAGCAGGGCGGCGCGCTGCGGTCGTGGCTCAGGGCAGCTGCTGTGCCAGCCAGGCGTGCAGCTTGCGTGCCTGGCGCAGGGTTTCCTTCAGGATGCGTGCATCCAGCGTACCCAGCTCGGCCGGGCGGATCATATTGTCCAGCCGCGCCCCTGCCTCCTGGCAGGCCAGCTGGTGGCGCAGGCGCAGCGCTTGCAGGAATTGTGCACTGTCGGCAAAAGACTGGCAGGCGCTGGCGGACAGGCCGGGCAAGCCGGCGGCAGCGGCAAAGCGTTCGCTGGTTCGGCTGGCGGCCGAGCCGGCATGCAAGGCCAGGATGCGCGCGGCGTCGACGAAAAAATCGACCGCGGCTTTCAGGTCCAGTTGTGCATCCTGGTCGGTTTGCAGGCGTCCGCTCCAGCCCAGTGGTGGCTGATAGCGGCGGGCGCTGCGGCTGAGGGCACGCAGTGCCGCCGGCTGACTGGCCAGCTGGCGCAATTGTCCGGCCAGCTCCAGCCCCAGTTTGTGCTGACCCCAGGCCGGGCGCAGGTCCAGATACAGGACTCCATGCGTGCTGTCCTGGCTTGCATGCTGCCATTGCTGGATCACGCTGTCCTTCCAGTCGGCGTAGGACAGGCAGTGACTGGGATGGCCCGCCATCAGTCCGTTACGGCACAGCGGAATGCCGCAGGCACTGAGCGCCGAGCTGATGCGCTGGGCAATGGCCGGCAGTTGCTGGGCCAGTTGCTGCTGGCGCAAGGCATCGTCGCAGCGGAAAACCAGTGCGCTGTCCTGGTCCGAGGTCAGGGTGTTTTCCTGGCGGCCGCTGCTGCCCAGTTGCAGCCAGCAGATTTCCACCTCCTCCAGCCTGGCTGCGCCCAGGTGCAGCTGGCATAGCCGGTTCAGCAGCTGGTCATTGAACAGACTGAGCAGACGGGTGGTGGCATTGGCATCCATGCCCTGCTGAAACAGCGCCAGTACCTGCCGCCGGAAGGTGGCCGCCACGCCGGACAGGGCGGCCGTGCTGTCGCAGCGGCTCAGCCGTTGCAGCATTTCCTTCATGTCCAGCCGCGACAGGCGGTACAGGTCATGCTCGGACACGATGCCCACCAGGGTCATGCCTTCACACACCATGACATGGCGTTCGCCACTCTGGACCAGCGCCAGCATGGCTTCACTGGCCAGCGCGCTGGGCGGCAGCAGGCAGCTGGGCTGGCGCATCAGCTGTTGTACCGGGGTGTCGTCAGCATGTCCGGCCAGATGGGCGTCCAGCAGGTCGCGCAGGGTGAACAGGCCCAGCAGGCGCTGCTCGGGACTGGTGATGACCACCGAGCCCACCCCTTCCTGTTGCATCAGTTGCAGCAAGGGGCGCAGCGTGGTTTCCGGCCGGCAGCAGACAGCCGGCCGCTGGATTACCGCGGCAAGCGGGGTGTGCAGGCTGAGCCCCTGTCCGCCCAGCGCCGCCGGGTGTAATTGGCGGGCGCGCGACAGCAGATTGGCCAGCCGCTGGGTGCAGAACAGCTGGAAGGCGGCAGACTGCTGGCACAGTGCCACAAAGGCTGACTGTGGCAGCTGCAATACCATGCAGTCACTGTCGGCGCGGTAGTGATTGGTGACCGGCCGCTGCGCCAGCAGGGCTCCCAGTGGAAACATTTCACCCTGGCCTAGCAGGGCAAAGACCTGGCCACTATAGATGTCTTCGGCCAGTACCTGGCCTTCCAGCACGATGAACAGCTGGCTGGCGGGGCCGGCTTGCGGGCTGGTGAGGCTGGCTCCGCGCGGATAGTGCTGGCGGCGTGCCTGGCCGGCCAGCAGCGCCAGTTGCTCCGCTGCCATGGCGGCAAAGGGTTCGTGCTGGAGCAGGGCCTGCCAGTCGGCCGGAAAGGGGGTTGGCATGTAAGGCTCCGGAGAGGGCTGGGCCGGGATGGCAACCTTAATATAGTGAGCAGGATGTAACGACGGTATTGGGGAAATCCGCGCGCAGGGCGTACCGCTGCGGGTCGCGCGGACAACTGGTCTGGCTGTCTAGCCGTTCTGGTTGAGGATTTTCTGGTAGCGGCCATCGCGCTTGATGGCTTCCAGCGCCTTGCGGAAGGCATCCACCGTGGCTCGCGGGGTGCCAAGGCTGAAGGCCATCGACATGCCCTGTGGCAGCTCGCGGAAGACAAAGGCGGTTTGCAGCAGGCGGCCGGGGTCGTCCTGCAGCTGACGCACGGTGGAAAAGGCGGTCAGCTGATTGGCAGCCCACAGATCAATCCGCCCGGCGCGCAGCATCTGGTAGCCCTGGGTGTAGGAGGCAAACGGCTCCAGCGCGGTAAAACCGTGTGCCAGCAGGTATTTTTCCTGGTAGGAGCCATGCAGCACGCCGATGGTGTAGCGACGATAGTCGTCCAGCCGGCCATCTTTGGGCAGATGCTGGCGATTATCGGCCAGCATCAGCAATACCGGCGGCGAATGAATCACTTCGCCCACCCACTGGAACAGGTTTTCCCGCTCCGGGGTGCGTGCCATGGCGCAGACCAAGGTATTGGGCTGGTTTTGGCCCATGGCATAGACCCGGCTCCAGGGGAAGAGGTGGATGGCATCGCTCAGGCCGAGATCCTGGGTGATCTGGCGGATGATGTCGACCACGATGCCGTGTTCCTGGCCGCTGGGGCCGCTGGAAAACGGTGGCAGATTGTCTTCGCAGGCGATGGTGATGGCACCGGCCTGCGCCGGGCCGGCATACAGTACCAGGCCCAGTGTCAGTGCCAGCAGGGTGGGGGACATGGATTCCATCCATCCACTGTAGATCATGGCGGGTAGGGTGCAAGTCTGGATGCTGTTGTTGTTTTGCACTGCAACAAAATCGGCAATGTCTTATCATGCCGGAATCTCTGCCTCTGAATGCTATTTGCCCATGATTGTCCGTTCTCCCGTGCCCTGGTTTCGTTTGCTGTTTGTGTGGAATGGCTCGGTATTGCCGCGTATTCTGTCGCGCTTGCTGCTGGTGTTCCTGATCGCCCTGCTGGCGGCAGCGGCGCGGCATTGGTGGCTGAGCAGCCATGCCGATTCGGCCTTGAGCATTCCCACCTTTACCCTGCTGGGGGTATCACTGGCGATTTTCCTGGGTTTTCGCAACTCGGTCAGCTATGAGCGTTTCTGGGAAGCGCGCAAGCTGTGGGGTGCCCTGCTGGTGGTGAATCGTTCCATTGCCCGCCAGCTGCTGGCGGCCGCACCACAGCATCCGCAGGTGGCACAGGTGCTGGACCTGATTTGTGCCTTTGCCTATGCCTTGAAAGCGCAACTGCGCGAGGAGCCGGAGTGCGATCACATGCAGCGCCTGCTGCCGGCCGACCTGCTCGACGAAGTGGATGGCGCACGTTTCCGCCCCGCCATCATTCTGCGCCGGCTGGGCCAGCTGATCCTGCAGCTACAGTCCGAGGGCATCATCAGCGAATGGCAATGGCAGGCGCTGGATCAAAAGCTGAATACCATGTCTGAGGTGCTGGGCGGCTGCGAACGCATCGGTGGCACGCCCATTCCCTACACCTACCGGGTCTTGCTCAACCGCACGGTCACCATTTACAGCCTGTTGTTGCCAATGGGTCTGGTCAGCAGCATAGGCTGGCTGACGCCGCCGATCGCCGTGTTCATTGCCTATACCTATCTGGCGCTGGAGGTGATCGGCGAGGAGCTGGAAGAACCATTTGGCCGCGAGGGCAATGATCTGCCGCTGGCAGCGCTGTGCCACACCATCGAGTTGGCCGTGCGCGAGATGCAAGGGCAGCCGATGCCGGTTACCGCACCGCAGCCTCAGGGTATCTATCTGTATTGAACCGGATGACCCTCGCGCCGCCACCCGCGGGACAGACAAAAAAAAGCCCGGTGAAATCACCGGGCGCAAGGTCAGTGTGCTCCTGAAACAGTCTGTTTACAGCGGATTCTGCAGTTGGCTCAGAATCTGCGGGTTTTCCAGCGTGGAAACGTCCTGGGTGATTTCTTCGCCCTTGGCAATCGAGCGCAGCAGGCGGCGCATGATCTTGCCGGAGCGGGTCTTGGGCAGGTTCTCACCAAAGCGGATGTCGTCCGGCTGGGCGATCTTGCCGATTTCGTGGGCTACCCAGTTCTTCAGTTCGGCCGCAATCTTCTTGGCGTCGTCGCCTTCCGGACGCGCGCCCTTCAGTACCACGAAGGCCACCACGGCTTCGCCCTTCACCTCGTGCGGCTTGCCGACCACGGCGGCTTCCGCCACCAGCGGGTTGGCTACCAGCGCCGATTCGATTTCCATGGTGCCCAGACGGTGGCCGGATACGTTCAGCACATCGTCGATACGGCCCATGATCCAGAAGTAGCCGTTTTCATCACGGTTGGCCGAGTCGCCTGCCAGGTAGTACTGGCCATTGAATTCGTCCGGGAAGTAGGTCTTCTTGAAGCGCTCCGGGTCGTTCCAGATGGTGCGCACCAGGGACGGGAAGGGCTTCTTGATCACCAGGAAACCACCGCGGCCCGGTTCCACCTGCGCACCGGATTCGTCGACGATGTCGGCCATGATGCCCGGCAGCGGCAGGGTGCAAGAGCCCGGCTTGGTGGGCACGGCACCCGGAATCGGCGCAATCATCGCCGAGCCGGTTTCGGTTTGCCACCAGGTGTCCACGATAGGGCAGCGGCCACCGCCCACCACTTCGTAGTACCACATCCAGGCTTCCGGATTGATCGGCTCGCCCACGGTGCCCAGGAGGCGCAGGCTGGACAGGTCGAACTGCTTGGGCAGGTCGTTGCCCAGCTTGATCAGCGAACGGATGGCGGTCGGTGCGGTGTAGAAAATGCTGACCTTGTGTTGCTCGATCATGCGCCAGAAACGGCTGGCATCCGGGTAGGTCGGTACGCCTTCGAACACCACCTGGGTGGCGCCGATGCCCAGCGGGCCGTAGCAGATATAGGAGTGACCGGTAATCCAGCCCACATCGGCGGTGCACCAGTACACATCATTCGGTTTGTAGTCGAAGGCCCAGCGGAAGCTGTTGATGGCGCCCAGCAGGTAACCGGCGCTGCTGTGCTGGATGCCCTTGGGTTTGCCGGTGGAGCCGGAGGTATACAGAATGAACAGCGGGTCGTCCGCCAGCATCCATTCCGGTTCGCAGGCTTCGGCCTGGCCTTCCACCAGCTTGTGCCACCAGATGTCGCGGCCCTCGGTCCACTGTGCGCCACCATTGGTGCGCTGGTAAACCACCACATTTTGTACCGACTCGCAGCCTTCCAGTGCCAGTGCTTCATCCACTGTGGCTTTCAGCGGGACGGTCTTGCCACCACGCAGGCCTTCATTGGCGGTAATCACCAGCTTGGCACCGGCATCCTGGACGCGGTCACGTACCGCGCCAGCGGAGAAGCCGCCAAACACCACGGAGTGGATGGCACCGATACGGGCGCAAGCCTGCATGGCCACGATGGCTTCGATCACCATCGGCATATAGATGACCACACGGTCGCCCTTGGCAATGCCCAGGCTCTTCAGGCCATTGGCAAACTGGCAGACACGACGGTGCAGTTCGGAATAGGTGACACGGGTTACTTCGCCATCATCCGCTTCAAAGATCAGGGCGATCTTGTTGGCGTTCAGCGGCAGGTGACGGTCGAGGCAGTTGTAGGAAACATTCAGCACGCCATCGTCAAACCACTTGAAGAAGGGGGCATTGCTGTCGTCCAGAACCCGGGAAAACGGCTTTTTCCAGGTAATCAGCTCGCGGGCCAGATCCCCCCAGAAGGACAGGTAGCTGTCGTCGGCCTGTTCGCACAGTGCGTTGTAGGCCTCCATGCCCGACACGGTCGCCTTGTGGCGGAAATCGTCGGACGGCGGAAAACTACGGGTTTCCTTCAGAATGGATTCGAGAGTGGACATTACCTTCTCCTTGTAAGTCTTGTAGTGCTGTAGCCGCATCCCGCAGGATGCGGCCCCAGGTGAAACGATTAGTGCTTGGAAGCGCCGGTTGCGCCGATACCGGTCATGGAACGGACAAACTGGGCATCGAATTTGGCTTTTTCATCTTCAGCCGATTTGGATTTGTCAGTGACCGAGAACAACCAGGTGCTGACGAAAGCCAGGGTGATGGAGAAGATGGCCGGATTCTTGTACGGGAACAGGGCAGTCGGGTGTTTCATGATGTCAACCCACACGGTCGGTCCTACCACAATCAGCAGGATGGCCGATACCAGGCCGACAAAGCCGCCGATGACTGCACCACGGGTGGTCAGACCCTTCCAGAACATGGACAGGAACAGGATCGGGAAGTTGGCGGAAGCCGCGATGGAGAAGGCCAGACCCACCATGAAGGCGATGTTTTGCTTCTCGAACACCAGACCCAGCACGATGGCGATGATGCCAAGCACGACGGTGGTGATCTTGGATACGCGGATTTCGTCAGCCTCGTTGGCCTTGCCCTTCATGATGACGGAGGCGTACAGGTCGTGCGAGACGGCAGAGGCGCCGGACAGGGCCAGACCTGCTACAACGGCCAGGATGGTGGCGAAGGCAACCGCAGAGATGAAGCCCAGGAACATGTCACCGCCCACGGCATTGGCCAGGTGGATGGCGGCCATATTGCTGCCACCGATCAGCTGATGTACTTCCTTGCCGTTCTTGGTCACGGTTTCCATCATGCCAGGCTGGTTCAGTACCAGCATGATGGCGCCAAAACCGATGATGAAGGTGAGGATGTAGAAGTAGCCGATGAAACCGGTGGCGTAGAACACCGACTTGCGGGCTTCCTTGGCATCAGACACGGTAAAGAAGCGCATCAGGATGTGCGGCAGGCCGGCAGTACCAAACATCAGCGCCATGCCCAGCGAGATGGAATCTACCGGATCAGCCTTGCCCGGCGCCATGATGGCAGCGTGCTTGGCGTGGGCGGCAACCGCCTTCTCGAACATCATTTCCGGGCTGAAACCCACGGTGGACAGCACCATGAAGGCCATGAAGGAAGCACCACACAGCAGCAGCACGGCCTTGATGATCTGTACCCAGGTGGTGGCCAGCATGCCGCCAAACAGCACGTAGCACACCATCAGGATGCCGACCATGATCACGGCAGAGGAGTAGCTCATGCCGAACAGCAGCTGGATCAGCTTGCCGGCACCGACCATCTGCGCGATCAGGTACATCGCTACCACCATCAGGGTGGAGGTGGCGGCGAAGGAACGAACCGGGGTCTGTTGCAGGCGGTAGGATGCGACGTCGGCAAAGGTGTATTTGCCCAGGTTGCGCAGGCGCTCGGCCACCAGGAACAGAATCACCGGCCAGCCGACCAGGAAGCCGATGGAGTAAATCAGGCCATCGAAACCCTTGTCGAACACCATGGCGGAAATGCCCAGGAAGGACGCCGCCGACATGTAGTCACCGGCAATGGCCAGGCCATTCTGGAAACCGCTAATGCCACCACCGGCGGTGTAGAAGTCGGAGGCGGAGCGGGTACGACGGGCTGCCCAGTAGGTAATGCCCATGGTAAAGGCCACGAACACCACGAACATGATGATGGCGTGCCAGTTGGTGGCCTGTTGCTTCACATCACCTTCGATGGCGCCGGAGGCAAAGGCCAGTACCGGGAAAAGCGATAATGCTGCAAGAGCGAGAGAGCCAGTGCATTTTTTCATTTTTGTGCCTCCTCAACGATCTCGCGGTTGAGCTGGTCAAACTCGCCGTTGGCTTTGCGCACATACAGGCCGGTCAGCAAGAAAGCGGAAAGAATGATCAGAATCCCTACCGGGATGCCTACAGTCATGGTCATGCCGGGGGCCAGCGGGGCGCCCAGGGTAGACGGGGAAAAGGCCAGCACCAAGGTGAAGCCGTAGTAAATCACCAGCATCACGATGCTGAGCTGCCAACCCAGGCTTGTCTTCTTGTGAACAAGCTCTTTGAACTTCGGGTTGGACTGTACTTTCTTGAGTACGTCCTCGTTCATTGCATCCTCCTTTGTCGTAACGATCGTCTGACCGCTGTCCGAAACATAAGGGACGACTGGCCGCTCCTGCTAATCGCTTTTTTTGATTAATAAAATTTGTCAGGCCGATGTTGCATTGCAAAAACCAATATTAATCAATAGCTTACTGTGGTATTTTTACTCCATTCACCCTGTGGATGGTGCGGTTTTTTTTGCAAAAATACCGTGAAATTCTTGTGGTAAATGCAGTAATGACGCCAAAATGTTCGCAAAGATAAGATCCGGAAAACAGGAAAATGTAGTCACCTTGCTACAGGCAGAGAGAACAGGTCGTACATGGAAATCTATCAGTTGAGGACCTTTGTCACCGTGGCCCAGCAGGGCCATCTGACACAGGCTGCAGAATTGCTGCATTTATCCCAGCCAGCGGTCACCGCCCAGATCAAGGCGCTGGAAGAAGAAGTGGGCATGCCCTTGTTCGAACGAACAGCCGGCGGGGTCACCATGACGCGCGCCGGGCAGGAACTGCTGCCACAGGCCCAGTCCATCCTGGCTTCGGCACGAGAAATCATCAATCACGCCAAAGGCTTGAAAGGACAGACCGGCGGCAAGGCACTGATCGGTCTGACACTGACTCCGGCCACCCTGAAAGCCGGCGAGTGGGTGGCAGCACTGGTGGAAAAATACCCGCTGCTGGACCTGCGACTGCAACACGGCGTCACCGGCGAAGTGCTGAACCTGGTGCGCAAGAAGGAGCTGGACGCCGGTTTTTATCTGGGGAAAAACCCCTACGTCAACGTCAATACCGTGTTGCTGACCAATCTGCCTTTTCGCATCGTGCTGCCCAATGGCTGGAAAAACCGCATCGATCTGAACAACACCAAGGAGCTGGGACGACTGCCCTGGGTGGGACTGTCGCAATTCTCCAGCCTGTCCAAAATTACCGCCGAATTGTGGCGTGAACTCAATATTTCGCCGAAGAAGGTGACAGAAAGCGACAATCTGGCCGCCGTGCTGGAACTGGTGGCCTGTGGCGTGGGCGTGGCGCTGGCGCGGGAAGAGGAAGCGCTGGAGTGGGAAGCCGCCGGACGATTGACGGTTGTGCCGACAGTGCGCAAACTGGCCGAGCTGCAGTTTGTCTATCCGTCCGACCGGGTGGGCGATCCGATTCTGGAAGCCTTGCTGCAGGAACTGATACGCGTCTGGGCGCTCAGCCCGGATGTTGCACACTAACCCGCAGCGAGCTAAGAGGAATACCCATGGCTTACGAGTGGTTTGCCAGCGCTTTTCAGCGTTACCTGAGTGCCATGGAGCTGAGTCAGCGCCGTTTGCTGGATGCCCAGCAGGATGCCTGTCTGAGCTGGACGGCTGCCTGGTTGCCGGCCTATCCCCTGGCCGAGGGCGAAGTGCAAAACCGCATCGATGGCAGCCTGCTCAGCGGGGTGTCGCTGCTGCAGGCCCAGGCCGACAATCAGCGCGACCTGATGCTGGCGGCGGAAAAGTCGCTTAATGAAATGCACAAGCATTTGCTGCAGCAACTGGAACAATCCGGCCTGCACCCGTCCTATGCCGTGATGAAGCAGGCGCTACAACTGGGGCAGAGTTCCGGCAGTGCGGTCAGCAAGATGAGCCGGCAGGTCGGACATTTTGCCGCCACCAGTTTTTCATCGGCCTCGCTCAATGCCGCCCGCGACATGCGCCGGGTGTGGAAGCAACAAAAACCCTGATCACCCGCTGGTGTTTATCTGCCGGACGGGCGACTAGAATCGGGCCATGAGCCCATTTTCTTCCCTGACCTTTGGTCAACGCCTGCTGGAGCTGCCGCCTGTTTTCTACCGGCATATCCAGCCCCAGCCACTGAGTGAACCCTATCTGGTGGCGGGCAATGCCCGCTTGTGCGAGACATTGGGCATACCTTCCAGTGCGCTGGCCCAGCCCGCTGCGCTGGCTCTGCTGTCCGGCAAACAGTTTGTCCCTGGCCTACCTGCCCTGGCCGCACTGTACGCCGGTCATCAGTTTGGCGTGTATGTTCCGCAACTGGGGGATGGTCGTGCCTTGTCGCTGGGCGACACAGTGGATGGCGAAGGGCGGCGCTGGGAGTGGCAGCTCAAGGGCGCTGGTCTGACTCCGTTCTCCCGCATGGGCGATGGTCGTGCCGTGCTGCGTTCCACCATTCGTGAATATCTGTGCAGTGAAGCCATGCATGCACTGGGCATTCCCACCACGCGCGCCCTGGCCATGACCGGTTCGGCCGATCCGGTGTATCGCGAGCGCCCGGAAACCGCGGCGGTATTGACACGTCTGGCCGAAAGCTTCATCCGCTTTGGCAGTTTCGAGGTGTTTTATCACCGTGGACAACATGATGAAATCCGGCTGTTGGCTGATTTTGTCATCCGTCACCATTTTCCGCACTGTGCGCAGGCAGAGCAGCCCTATGCCGCCCTGTTCGCCGAGATTGTCGCCAGAACGGCGCAGCTGCTTGCCCACTGGCAAGCAGTGGGCTTCTGCCATGGCGTGATGAATACCGACAATATGTCCATCCTGGGGCTGACGCTGGATTACGGCCCTTTCGGCTTCATGGATGGTTTCAACGCCGCGCATGTGTGCAACCACAGCGATCATGCCGGACGCTATGCCTATAATCAGCAACCTCAGGTTGGCCTGTGGAACCTGCATTGTCTGGCCTCAGCATTCCTGCCGCTGGTGAGCGAAGAAGGCTTGCTGGAGATGCTCTCCAGCTACCGGGAGCAGTACTCGCAATACTGGTTGATATTGATGCGCAACAAGCTAGGGCTGGTAGTGCAACAAGAGGGCGATGAGGCCTTGATCGAAGCGCTGCTGCTGGCCATGCATGCCCACCATACCGATTACACCCTGTTTTTCCGCAGGCTGGCGGACTTTGACAGCACCACCGATAACCGTGCATTACGCGATTTGTTTGTGGATCGCAGCCTGTTTGACGACTGGGCCGCCAGCTATGCAGCACGCCTGCAGCGGGAAACCCGGCCAGCAGCAGCGCGCAAGCAAGCCATGCTGGCGGTCAATCCCAAATATATCCTGCGCAATTATCTGGCCGAGCAGGCGATACAAGCCGCACAACAGGGAGATTTTACCCAGATTGCCAGCCTGCATGATTGCCTGAGTCATCCCTTTGACGAACAGCCACAGTACCAGGCTTATGCTGCCGAGCCGCCAGCCTGGGCGCAGGAAATCAGCGTCAGTTGTTCCAGCTGAGGCCCGCTTCCCGCTGAGTTTTTCAGCAGGCCATCACCAGAATTAACACTTGTTAAGAAAAGGCCGTGATCAGTCATCCATTCCCGCTTGAGACTGGCGGCAACTCCCTCTTAAATCACACTTGAGTACGGCGGCTGGATCACTCCGGCAAAAGGAGGACCGCCGGTTCAACTGTCAAACAGGGAGGGATGTCATGTCAGGGAAGAAATGGCTGTTGTCGTTGTCGGGCCTGCTGCTATGTGCCACGGCCATGGCGGGGGATATCAACCAGGATGCCCGCGATATTGCGGCAGATGCGGCGCAACTCAGCCGGGAAACGGCTGATATCCAGAGCGACCGGCTCGCCTTGCAAAAGGATCTGGCTGGAGTGGCCGGCCTGCGGGTACAGCGACGTGCCGAAGAACAAGCGCTGTCGCAAGCGGTACAGGCAGGTGATTTGACCGCCGCGCAGAGCGCACTGGCCAGGATTACCGCCTTGACCGGCAGTATCCGCCAGGCGGAAGCCGCAGCAATAGCATTGCATCAGGAGCTGAAGCTGGATCGTTTGCAAAGGGCATTGGAGCGTGCCGAACTGAATCAGGATGTACGCGATCTGAGTGGCGATCTGAAGATGAAGGCAGAAGCCACTTCCATCAGCAATAGCCAGATTGCGGCTGATCAGGCCGCGCTGAATGCTGCCGTGGCCGCCATGGAAGCAACCCAGCAGCAGAAAGTGGCGGCACTGCAGGCCATGAAGGCCGCCGTTGTCGCCGGTGATATTTCCGCCGCCCAGGCTGCTCTGGCCAAAGTGCAAGCCTTGCATGCCACGCTCAAGAGCCAGGCACAGTCAGTTGCCACCGCACACGCACAGTTGAGCAAGGACCGGGCAGCTGCCAAAGCCGCTGCCAAGGGTTCCGCCAAGGCAGCGGGAGGGAGTAAAGGCAAAAAATAGCTTCAACCCGGTTGGGAACGGGATGCGGCTTTGCCGCCAGCCATTGCCGCATCCTGTTTGCTTCGGCCGTGTGTTTTCCTGAGTCGAATCTTGTGCTTGCTGCCGGTCTGCCTTCATTGTCGGCTGCTCCCTTCCTGTCATGTCTTGATGACCAGGTTGCCAGCTTGTTGGCAAAGCCCGGTCGCTGCCTGCTCATCTTGCCAAGTTGCCTTCATCACGTTTTTCAGATGCTTTCCCAAGCCGTTATCGCCGGCACTGAGCACATCGTTTTCCATCCCGATTTCATCACAAACACCTTCCGCATACCGGCCTGAATGCCGGCCTGGTCGACAGCTGCAGGGTCAGGCCAAGGGTTTACACGCACGGAGTGCTTGGCTGGCTGCGGCGCTCCGGTCTCTGCCATGTGGACCGATAATTCGGCAGTTTAAAAATTTTCTCCCGACTGTTTTGATATTTCCCATTGAGTTTATTTAAAATATTAAATTTTGTTTTATTGATTGGTATGGTGGATATTTCTGGTATTTTTGGCAGTATTGAATACTTGTATGGCAGGTATTTGTGTATTAATTTTCATCTCCAATCCACTTGATTGATGTTGGAGTGATTGATGAGAATTGCCAAGGCGGATGTATTTGTAAGTTGTCCGGGAAGAAATTTTGTCACACTGAAAATCAGCACGGACTGCGGTTTGAGCGGAGTGGGGGATGCCACGCTTAATGGGCGGGAGCTGGCCGTCGTCTCCTATTTGCGCGATCACTTATGCCCACCGCTTGTCGGGCGCGATGCGCAGCAAATTGAAGATATCTGGCAGTATTTTTACAAGGGTGGCTATTGGCGGCGTGGCCCAGTAACCATGTCCGCCATTTCCGCCATTGATATGGCCTTGTGGGATATCAAGGCCAAGGCTGCAAAAATGCCACTTTATCAATTGCTGGGTGGCGCATCGCGTGAGCGTGTCCTGGTGTATGGACACTGCACCGGCAGCACGATTGATGCCGTGCTCGATGACTATGCCCGCCATCAGGCATCAGGGTTCAAGGCCATTCGTGTGCAATGCGGTATCCCCGGCGTGGCTTCCAGCTATGGTTTGGCAAAGCAGCAGGGCGGCAAATATGAACCGGCCAGCAAAGGCAAGCGTCCTGAAGAACAAATATGGTCGACAGAAAAATATCTGAATTTCATCCCGACACTGTTTGACAAGATTCGCAGCCGGTTTGGTGAGGAAGATCATCTCCTGCATGATATTCACCATCGCCTGACGCCAATTGAAGCAGCTCGCTTTGGAAAGAGTGTGGAGCCCTATCATTTATTCTGGATGGAAGATCCTACGCCGGCAGAAAACCAGGCTTGTTTTCGTTTGATCAGACAGCACACGGTCACCCCAATTGCGGTTGGTGAAGTATTCAACAGCATCTGGGATTGCAAGCAGTTGATGGAAGAACAGCTGATTGATTATATCCGCACGACGGTGACGCATGCCGGGGGAATCAGCGGTATGCGGCGTATCGCCGATTTTGCAGCGCTATATCAGATACGTACCGGTTCCCATGGTGCGAGCGACCTGTCTCCAGTCAGCATGGCTGCCGCCTTGCACTTTGATATGTGGGTGCCGAATTTCGGCATTCAGGAGTATATGGGTTATTCGGAAGCCATGTTGGAATTGTTTCCCCGGAGCTGGTCTTTTGCCGATGGTTATATGCATCCGGGAGATGCTCCTGGCTTGGGGGTGGATTTTAATGAAAAGCTGGCCGAGCAATACCCTTATGAGCCGGCATGTTTGCCCATTGCAAGACTGGAAGATGGCACGCTATGGAACTGGTAAGTAAGGAGAAATAATGATGAAAAGCATTGTCATTACGCAGCCCGGTGTCCTGGAAATACAGCAGCGGGAAATACCCTTGCCAGCTGCTGATGAGGTAAGAGTAAAAACCATTTATGCCGGTGTCTGTGGTTCCGATGTGCATATTTATCATGGTCACAATCCCTTTGCCAGATATCCACGGGTGATCGGGCATGAGTTTTTTGGGGTGATTGATCAGGTCGGCCGGAATGTGATGCCGAGCAGGATTGGCCAGCGTGTCGTTATCGATCCTGTGGTCAGTTGTGGTCATTGTTATCCCTGCTCGATTGGACGGCCCAATGTCTGCCTGAACTTGCAGGTGATCGGGGTGCATCGGGATGGCGGATTCAGTGAGTTTGCTTGTGTACCAGCCAGCAATGCCTATGTTGTTGCCGATGCCATACCGGCACATCACGCTGCCCTGGTCGAACCATTCAGCATTGCCGCCAACATTACTGCGCAGCTAAGGCCGACAACAGACGATGTGGCTTTGGTTTATGGGGCAGGCCCCATGGGATTGGCGGTCATTCAGGTACTGAAAACGGTGTTTGGCGTGGCGCATCTGGTGGCGACGGATCGCGTGGCCGCCAGGCTGCAGCGTGCCACGGAATGTGGTGCGGATCGTTGCGTGAATAATCAGGCGGCTAATGTGTCGGATTATTTTGATGAATACGGGCGTGCTCCAACCCTGATCGTCGATGCGGCATGTCATCCGGCCATTTTGCAGCAGGCGATTGAATTGGCTTCGCCTGCCGGCCGCATCGGGATCATGGGTTTTTCCGATGCAGCATGCACGATCAGTCAGCAAGCGATCACCAGCAAGGAACTCTCCATCTTTTCTTCACGGCTGAATAGCGCGCGTTTTCCACAGGTGATTAACTGGATGGGGGCCGGAAAATTAAATCCGGATGCCCTGATTACCCATCAGCTTGATTTTGATCAGGTGGATGTTGCACTGCATTTGTTTGAAAACGAGCCGGCTGCGTGTTGCAAGATTCTACTGGAGTTTCCCGCCTGATTCTGTTTGCTCATGCCTAACTGCTGTTTTGGAGTAGTGCAATGAATACTGCAAAGGTTTTGCCACAAGATATGGCCAGTAATGAAGGCTCCGGTCTGGTCAAGGCCGCCATTTCGGGTTGGTTGGGTACGGCGCTGGAGTTTATGGATTTTCAGCTCTATTCACTTGGTGCGGCACTGGTATTCCATGAAATATTCTTTTATGGCCAGAGCAAGGCCATGGTGTTGATTCTGGCGATGGGTACTTATGGTGCTGGCTATCTGGCTCGTATCGCCGGTGCTTTTGTGTTTGGCCGTATGGGGGACGCCATTGGTCGAAAGAAAGTGCTGTTCATCACCATCACCATGATGGGTGTGTGTACCACACTGATTGGTGTACTGCCGACCTATGCACAAATTGGCATCATGGCCCCGGTTTTGCTGGTGGTGCTACGTATCATCCAAGGACTGGGGGCGGGGGCGGAAATATCCGGTGCGGGGACCATGCTGGCTGAATTTGCCCCGGCGGGACGGCGTGGAATCATTTCCTCTCTGGTGGCCATGGGCACCAATTGCGGTACCTTGGCCGCCACCGGTATCTGGGCATTGGTGTTTTATAGTCTGGATCGTCAGCAATTGATGGAGTGGGGTTGGCGCCTTCCCTTTCTGAGCAGTGTTGTGGTCATGATCTTTGCCATCTGGTTGCGGGTGAATCTGAAGGAAAGTCCGGTATTTGTGCAAGAAAAAGCAAAGTCACTGGCTACGGCGGTGACTGCTGAGGGTGTGGTGGAGAATGGCAGTTTCTGCGCCATGTTCCGTAGCCGCTCCTTCTGGATTGCAACCGGCTTGCGTTTTGGTCAGGCGGGTAACTCGGGCCTGATTCAGACTTTCCTGACCGGTTACCTGGTGCAGACATTGTTATTTGATAAAAGCATTCCTACTGATGCCTTGATGATCAGCTCGGTCATCGGTTTTCTCAGTATTCCCCTGCTGGGGTGGCTATCTGATCAATTCGGTCGGCGCCTGCCTTATATTGTGTTGAATGTGCTGGCCATTCTCCTGGCTTTCCCATTGCTGTCGGTGGTGATGGAGCCAGATCATGGGGTTGCGCTAATCATGGTGTGCATTATCGTGATTCATAATATTGCGGTATTGGGCTTGTTTGCCTTGGAAAACATCACGCTGGCCGAGTTGTTTGGAGCGCGTCAGCGTTTTACCCGGATGGCCATTTCCAAGGAAACCGGTGGCCTGGTGGCTGTTGGTTTCGGCCCCTTGCTGGCCGGCATTTTCTGTCATCTCAGCGGTAGCTGGTGGCCGATTGCGGTGATGGTGATGGTTTATTCTGCCATCGGTTTGTTTGCCGCATTGCTGATGCCGGAAGTAAAGGACCGGGATTTGAACCTGCTATCGGATGCCGCAGAGCTGGGCAGCAGGGGCTAACAGCTTGTCCGGCTGTTTTGTCGCACCATTCTTTTGCCGTGGGTAAGGTCATGAGTCAGCCGATTTCGACAGCCGCAGTACCTCAGCCTGGCTATGCGCGTCAGGGTTTGCGTCCGCGGCTTTTGCATCTGGGGTGTGGGGCATTTCATCGCGCCCATCAGGCGGTTTATGCCGAAGAGCTGGCCAACAAGCACCGCAGTGACTGGGGATATGTGGAAGTCAGCCTGTCTGATGCCAGCGGCAGCATTGCGGCACTCAAGCAGCAGGACTTGTTGTATTCGGTGTCGGACATGGATGCACAGGGCTGGCATTGCCGCGTGATCGGCGTGGTGTGTCAGGCCCTGTCCTTGCCTGACGATGGCCTGGCGGCGGTGCTGGAGGCCCTGGCGCAGCCGGATCTGGCCATTGTCACGCTGACCATTACCGAGAAGGGCTATTGCCATCTGCCGGCCTCGGGGCAGTTGCAGCCGGATCACCCGGCCATTCTGCATGATCTGGCCAGTCCCTGGCAGCCACAATCAGCCCCTGGCCTGTTGTTGGCGGGTCTGCGTCTGCGCCGTCAGCGCGGTTTGCCGGCATTTGCCGTGTTGTCCTGCGACAATATGCCGGCCAATGGTGCGATTACCCGCCAGGTATTGTGGCAATTGGCGGCCTTGCAAGGCGACAGGGAGATGGCGGACTGGGTGGCACAGCAGCTGGCCTGTCCGTCCAGCATGGTGGATTGTATTGTGCCCATGGTCAGCGCGCAGACCCGCAGCCATATCCGGGCGCTGCTGGGCGGGGTGGATGATCCGGCCGGGGTGGCGTGCGAGCCATTCCGGCAATGGGTGATTGAAGATCATTTTCCGCAGGGCCGGCCGGCATGGGAGAAGGTGGGGGCGCAGCTGGTTGCCGATGTGCGGCCATTCGAGGAAATGAAGCTGCGCATGCTGAATGGCAGCCATTCTTTTCTGGCTTATCTGGGTTATCTGGCGGGCTATGTCCATATCAGCGATTGCATGCAGGATGCCGCGCTGCTGGCTTTGACACGCCACCTGATGCTGCATGAGCAAGCCGTGACGCTGGAGCATTGCCCGCTGCCGGCCGCGGATTATGCGGCCAGTTTGTTGCAGCGTTTTCAGAACCCGGCCTTGCAGCATCGAACCTGGCAGATCGCCATGGATGGAACGCAAAAACTGCCACAGCGCATGCTGGACCCTATCCGTGTCCATCTGGCACGGGGGAGCCGGTTTGATTGCCTGGCATTGGGGCTGGCCGCATGGATGTGCTACGTCTCGGGCAAGGATGAGCAAGGCCGGCCGATTGATGTGCGTGATCCGCTGGCGGCGGACATCGCAGCGCGGCTGGCAAAGTGTGACTCTGCCATGTCCCAAGTGCAGGCTTTGCTGCAACTGGAGCAGGTGTTCGGTACCGACCTGCCGCGTCATGCGCAGTTTGTTGCCGCGCTGACCCATGATGTCCAGCTATTGCAGCAGCATGGCGCCAAGGCTTGCATTGCCCGTTTGTGCGCAAAAATCGATCGTGCGTTTTCTCAGCCGGGATACGATGTCGCCGCCGGCCTTGCTGATTGAGCAGCACACCCAGATTGTCAGCGCCTGGCAGACAAGGGATGCCGCTGCCGGTGAAGCGGCCATGACGGCACATGTGCAGGAGATCGGCCGCTCGGTGCTGGAGCTGTCGCGGCATATTCAGGACTGGTTTGTCCTTTATAGCGTGCGCTGCGCGCTGCGCCGATAAAAAAAGCCCCGCCAACTATCGTTGACGGGGCTTTTTGTCTGGCACTCACTGGTGCCATGACGCTTTAGTGCAATACCAGCAGCGTGAACGGCGGCAGGTAGGCCATGGCGGTGACGACCAGGCCAACCAGGCAGGCCAGGGCCAGCGAGTGGAAGAACACATAGCGCAGGATCACGCCTTCCTTGCCGTAGTACTGGGTGGCTGTGGAGGCTACCACGATGGACTGGGCATCGATCATCTTGCCCATCACACCACCGGCCGAGTTGGCGGCAGTCATCAGTACCGGCGACAGGCCCAGCTGGGTGGCCGATGCCTTTTGCAGACCGCCAAACAATACGTTGGCTGCGGTGTCCGAACCGGTCAGTGCCACGCCCAGCCAGCCCAGCAAGGTGCCGAAGAAGGGGTAGAGCACGCCAGTGTGCGAGAAGGCCAGACCCAGGGTGATGTCCACGCCGGAGTAGCGGGTCAGGTAGCCCAGTGCCAGCATGGCCACGATGGTGATCAGCGAGTAACGCAGCGACCAGAAGGTCTGGCCATAAATCTTGACCAGCTCGCTCGGGCGGTAGCCCATGAGCAGGCCGGACAGGATGCCAGCCACCAGAATGCCGGTACCGGTGGTAGACAGCAGGTTCAGCTTGTAGACAGCAGCTTCCAGGTGCGGCTTGGCCACCACCGGCGGCATCTTCTGTACCAGGTTATGCAGGCCCGGCCACTGGATATCCAGGGTGAAGATGGCATCCAGTGCCTTTTTCACGCTGGGCGAGCCCCAGGCGAAAACCAGTACCGACAGGATCAGCCACGGCAGCCAGGCGCGGATCACGTCGCCGGTGCTGTAGCCATGCTTGGCTTGCAGGCCGGTGTTGCCGGCAGCTTCGGCAGCTGCGCCGGCCATGGTGCCGGCGGTGGAGGTGTACACCTCCTTCGGGTGCCATACCTTGAGGAAGAATACCAGTGCCGCAATGGAGCAGACCGAGGCAATCACCGCCACCAGTTCCGGCCCCATGGTGTTGGAGACAATCAGCTGCGGAATGGCGAAGGACAGACCGGCCACCAAGGCGGCAGGCCAGATGCGCAGGGTGTTCTTCCAGCCGCAGAAGGCAATCAGCAGCCAGAACGGCACGATGACGGCGAAGATAGTCATCTGGCGACCCACCATGGAGGAAATCAGCATCACATCGATGCCGGTGACCTTGGCCAGGGTGGTGATCGGGGTGCCCAGTGCGCCGTAGGCAACCGGTGCGGTATTGGCGATCAGCGACAGGCCGGATGCGGCCAGCGGCGAGAAGCCCAGGCCGATCAGCATGGCGCCGGTTACCGCAACCGGGGTGCCGAAGCCACCAGCACCTTCAAAGAAGGCGCCGAAGCAGAAGGCGATCAGCAACAGTTGCAGGCGACGGTCCTGCGTCACGCCGGTAATGCTCTCGCGCAGGATGGCAAACTGGCCTTTGCGTTCGGTCAGCTGGTACAGGAAGATCACGTTGAGAATGATCCAGCCAATGGGCAGCAGGCCATTGGCCGCCCCCATCAGGGTGGCGCTGACTGCCATGCTGCCGGGCATGCCGAAGATGCCGATGGCGACCACCAGCGAGGTGATCAAGCCCATCAGGGCGGCGATGTGTGCCTTGATATGAAAAATGCCGAGTGCGCCCAGCAGCACGATGACCGGCAGCGCTGCGCACAGCGTAGACAGCCACGGGTTGCCCAGTGGGTCGTAGACATGGGACCACATAATGGTTCTCTCCAATGATTGTTGGCGTTGATCGGGCTGTGCGTCGCGGCGGACGGGCCCGTTATCGAGCGTTCCGCCTGTTTTTGTACTGGTGGCGGATGCTGCAACTGTAGTGATTGCGCATCAAAACGTCATTTAGGGCTTGCCCTTGCGGGTTTACCCTTTATCGGCATGGCGGGAGCCGGTCGCAGCCGCCCTAAAACCGGGGCGTCGTGTCGGGGGCAGGCTGGTGTTCGGCAGGCAGTGGTGCGGCTGCGCCGGCTTCATCGCGCAGGCGGAAATAGGCAACACGCTGTTGCAGTGCTGTGCTGTGTTGCAGCATTTCGCGGGAAAGTGTGGCCATGTTCAGCGATTCTTCGGCATTTTGTACCGATGAATTGCTCAGCTGGTTCAGTGACTGCGAAATCTGGCCAATGCCCAGGCTCTGCTCTTTGCTGCTGTTGGTGATGTGTTCGATCAGGCGCTGGGTCTGGACGATGGTTTGCTCCAGTGTGCCCATGGCGCTGTCGGCATGCTGGGCGCGCTGCATGGTCTGGTGTGACAGCTGCTGGATTTCCAGGGCCACATCCTTGCTGCGCTGGGCCAGTTTGCGCACTTCCTGTGCCACGACGGCAAAACCTTTGCCGTGCTCGCCGGCGCGGGCGGCTTCAATACTGGCGTTCAAGGCCAGCAAATCCGTCTGGTAGACAATATCGTCGATCTGATCGATGCAATTGATGATGTGATGCAGTGCCTGCAGGGTGTTTTCTACCAGCAGGCGACCCTCGCGGCTGGCCTCTACCGCAATGCCGGATTGGTGTTCGGTTTCCTGCACACTGTGCATGGTGGCGTCCAGCATGGAGGAGAACTGCTGCAAGGTGGTGGCGATTTCCTCCAGATGGGCTGCTTCGCTGCTGGTTTGATCGCCGATATGGCTGGCCGCATGTTCGACGCGGCCGGAGAGGGCTGTCATGTCATGGGCCGTTTGCCGGATCCCCTGCATCACCCGGCTCAGGCGGCTGATCATGCTGTCCAGCACCCCGCTCATGCTGTTCGGGTCGGCCTGTTGCAGCCGGGTGTGCCACAAGCCCTCGGCCAGCTCACTGATATGCTGGCGGGTTTGTAGCGGCTCGGCCCCCAGCAGGGCAATCAGCTGGCGGTAGCTCCGGCGCAGCAGCAGGGCGACGACCAGTACGGTCGTCATCAGTGCCAGCCCCAGCAATAGCCAGTTGCGCAGATTGCTGTTGTCGGCTTCGCTTTCCAGCTGGGTCTGGTATTGCTGCGCCAGTGAAACGGCTTTGTCGATGGCCTGGCGGTGCTGTGCATACGCCTGCTGCATATTGGCAAAAACGGCAGCCGCCTTGCCGGTTTGCTGTTTTTGCAGGGCGGGTATCAGCTGCTGATCGAGCAGGACAAAGAATTCCCGCCCATATTGCTGTGCCTGGCCAATGAGTGCATCACGCAGCGGAATGGGCAGGGCCTGTTGTTGCCAGTATTGGTAGCGCTGATTGAATGCCTGTTCGCAGCGCTGCAGCTGGCCGATGATGCTGGCCTGCTGTGCTGGTGGCGCCTGGCGCAACTGGTAGCTGAGCAAATTGGCCTCGATGATGTAGGACGGAGGGGGAAGAATGTCGGCAACCAGATCCTTGGCCAGAACAATGCGCTGATATTGCGCACCGCCAATGGTGATTTGCCGGATGAGCAGGGCAGCCCCCATGGCCACGCAGGCCAGTAAAGTTGCCAGGACCAGCGTGAGCCAGACAAAGCGCTGGCGCACCGAAAAAACACGGTGATGATCGAACATGAGATTTTCCCCGATGCGGGCACATGGCTGTCGCCTGGTCTGGTGACCGTGTGCTGTTGTTATCGGGCAGGAGGGACGGCAAACAGGCTGCCCATCCGCATTGCCCATTAACAGGCATAGCACATGCGAGGACGGCCTGACTGAAAAAGCCCAGTCTAAAGAACAGTTTAGCTTGAAGTTTGCTGGCGCTGGTGCAGTGGGTGATCACCACCCGCGGCCGGGATGTCGGATCGGCTCTGGCCTGTTGGGGAGGGAGCGGACGAGCCGGCTTGGTGCGGCCAGCAGGTCAGCCTGCTGGCCCCGGTCAAGCTGCGCTGGCGCCGACACGCTCGGGACCGGACAGGCGCAAGGTCGCCGCCTAGTTTGGGCGGCGCTTCTTGGTGGGTGTGCAAGGTTTCGCGCGCCAGGGGGAGACAAGGCGCAAACGGCCAGGGCTGCGGTGGCGTGAGTCGCTGCGCAGTGCACCGGCGTTTTAAGGCAAGATCAGCGACGCAGCACCGACGCTGACCAGCATCTTAGCCCAGTGGCAGCGCCATCAGGCCGGAAGCATCCAGCCGCAGGTAAGCCCCCTCGGTACCGTGCCAGTCGCGGATGACCCAGCGTTCGGCCTGGCGACTGCCTTGCTGGTGGCGGTGGGTGGCCGGGCGGTGGGTGTGGCCATGGATCAGCGTTGGCCAGTCGTACTGCTCCAGCAGTTCCAGCACGGCGCTGTCGGTCACGTCGGTGATGGCGCTCAGGCCTTGCTGCTGCTTGGCGGCCTCACTCTGCCTGCGTGCCTGCGCCGCGATGGCGTGGCGCTCGGCCAGTGGCCTGGCCAGCATGGCCGCTTGCCAGGCCGGATTGCGGCTCATGGCACGGAATTGCTGATAGGCGGTATCGGCCGTGCACAGGGCATCGCCGTGGCTGAGCAGATAGCGCTGGCCGTAGGCTTGCAGCAGGTAAGGATCTTCCAGTAGTACTGCACCGGAGCGCTGGCTAAAACCCTCGCCCAGCAAAAAATCGCGGTTGCCACGCATCACCTGCAGCGGGGTGTGGCGCGAGAACTGCTGCATGGCGGCCAGCAAGGGTTGCAAGAACGCGCTGTCATCGTCATCGCCCACCCAGTATTCGAACAGGTCGCCCAGAATGAACAGGCTGTCGATCTGTCCTTGCCATTGCTGCAAGGTCTTGGTGAACAGCTGGCAGAGTGCCGGGGTGTCTTCGCTCAGGTGCAGGTCGGAGATGAAGTGATGGCTCATGGTGGGTAGGCAGCGGCAAATGGCCAATGAAGGCGTTGGCTAAAGCAAAGCCAGCTGCCTTGCGGCGGCTGGCTGGCATGACAGGGCCCGGCAGGGGCGCCGGGCCGCCGTATCAGATGATTTCGGCTTTTTCCAGCACCACGGCTTCTACCGGTACATCCTGGTGGCCGCCGCTGCGACCGGTGCGTACGGTCTTGATGCGGTCAACCACATCCTGGCCTTCCACCACCTGGCCGAATACGGCGTAGCCCCAGCCCTGGGTGGTTTCGGATTTGAAGTCGAGGAAGTCGTTGTCGGCTACATTGATGAAGAACTGTGCCGAAGCGGAGTGCGGGTCCATGGTACGCGCCATGGCCACGGTGTAGGTCTTGTTGGAAATGCCGTTGTTGGCTTCGTTCTTGATCGGATCGCGGGTGTCCTTTTGCTTCATGTCGGCATCAAAACCGCCGCCCTGAATCATGAAACCGTTGATGACGCGATGGAAGATGGTGCCATCATAGTGGCCGCTCTTGACGTATTCTTCAAAGTTGGCTGCGGTAAGCGGAGCCTTGTCGCTGAACAGTTCCAGTACGATGTCGCCAAAATTGGTGGTCAGTTTGATCATGAGGGTCATCCTTGTGTCTGAAGCGAATGCTTGCTGATGTGGTGGTGTGCGGTCCGGGCCTGCCGGACCGCCTGGCGGCAGGTCAGGGCTTGACTACCACCTTCTGGATCACGATGGGCTCGAACGGCACGTCGTCCATGCCTTTCATGCTGCCGGTGTGGGTCTTGGCAATGCGGTTGACCACATCCATCCCCTTGCTTACCTTGCCGAACACGGCATAGCCGATGCCTTGCGGTGTCGGGTTCTTGTAATCAAGGAATTCATTATTGGCCACATTGATGAAAAACTGTGCCGTTGCCGAATTGGGGTCGGCGGTGCGTGCCATGGCAATGCTGCCGATGGTGTTTTTCAGGCCGTTGGCGGCTTCATTCGGAATGGGCGCATTGGTTTTCTTTTGTTCCAGTTTGCCGTCAAAGCCGCCACCCTGGATCATGAAACCGTCGATGATGCGGTGAAACACCGTACCGTTGTAAAAACCGGCCTTGGCATAGCTGACGAAGTTGGCCACGGTCTTGGGCGCCTTGGCCGAATCCAGGGTGATTTCGATCACGCCTTTGTTGGTGGTCATTTCCACTACCGGTGCAGCGTGTGCCAGCAAGGGCAAGGCGCACAGGGCAAGGCTGGAGAGCAGTTTTTTCATGGAGGTATCGAGTGCTATCGGCAGGAACAATGCCGAATTCTAGCACAGCAGCCGGCCGTGGCGACGACCGGCGCCAACAGCTGGCCAGCATGCTGGCCCCTGCTTCTGCCCAGGCTCTCAGATGCCGAAGCGCATCAGCTTGTCTTCGTCCTCGTTCTGCATGTGCTTGGGGGCACCCACGATCAGCGGATCGGCGGCATGGGCAACGCGCAGGTCCTTGTTGGGGTAGTCCAGGCTGGCTAGGAAATGGCGGATGCAGTTGAGACGGGCCCGCTTCTTGTCGTCCGATTTCACCACCACCCACGGTGCATCGCCGGTATTGGTGTGGAAGAACATGGCCTGCTTGGCGGCGGTGTAGTCGTCCCACTTGTCCAGCGACTGGATGTCGATGGGCGACAGTTTCCAGTGCTTGAGCGGGTCATCACGGCGCGAGATGAAGCGGCGCAGTTGTTCTTCGCGGCTGACCGAGAACCAGAACTTGAACAGGTGGATGCCACTGTTGACCAGCATGCGTTCCAGCTGCGGCGTCTGGCGCATGAATTCCAGGTATTCGTCCGGGGTGCAGAAGCCCATGACCCGTTCCACGCCGGCGCGGTTATACCAGGAGCGGTCGAAGAACACGATTTCACCGGAAGCCGGCAGATGTTCGATATAACGCTGGAAATACCATTGGGTGCGTTCGCGCTCGGACGGTTTCTCCAGCGCCACCACGCGGGCACCGCGCGGGTTGAGGTGTTCCATGTAGCGCTTGATGGTGCCGCCCTTGCCGGCGGCATCGCGCCCTTCAAACAGGATGACGATTTTCTGCCCGGTTTCCTTGACCCAGTTCTGTACCTTCAGCAGTTCGATCTGCAGTTCCAGTTTGATCTTTTCGTACTCGGTACGGCGCAGGCGGGTGCGGTAGGGATAGCTGGCCGGCAGCTCGGCCGTGGTGCTGTCCTCGCTGGTGCCGCGTGGAGCTTCGGCCACTTGCAGCGCCACCGGCTGCTGGCTGATGGTTTCGATGGCCTTGATCGATTCCTGATGTACGCGTTTTACATTGCTTTGACGGCTGCTGCTGCGAGCGGGCTTGCGGGCCGGCGCCGCTGTGTTGCTGACGGCCGTGTCGGTGAGGGGGGCGGGGGCTTCCGTGGGGACGGCAGGGGTGACGGGATCGGTATTTTTGTCTTGTGTCATGGTTTTCCCTCATGCTGAAGTGGTCATGAAATCATCCTACGCCTGTTGAATTGGGGTGTCGATATGCCTCCGCCATGGCCGGTGCCACCGTCGGAATGCGGCCGAAAAGCGTACATCGCTTGCATGGCAAGAGCGTGGCGTCGATGATGACAGGATGACCATGCTGCCGGTGTGCCAGAACCTGCCGGCCGTTCACCACAACAGAAAGCCGTCGCCATGTTCAGTCTGGGTTTCCGTCCCCGTGTCCTCGATACCCTGCAACACTACAATCGCCAGCTGCTGCGCGCTGACCTGATGGCGGGCCTGACGGTCGGCATTGTCGCCTTGCCGCTGGCGATGGCATTTGCCATGGCCAGCGGGGTGACGCCGCAGGCGGGTATCTTTACTGCGGTGATTGCCGGTTTCCTGGCGGCGGCGCTGGGTGGCAGCCGGCTGTCGGTCACCGGCCCCACCGGGGCCTTCATCGTCATCATTTACGGCATCGTGGCCAAGTATGGCGTGGCCAATCTGCTGATCTGCACCTTCATGTCCGGCGTGATGCTGGTGTTGATGGGGCTTTTCCGGCTGGGGCAGGTGATCCGCTTTTTTCCGCTACCGCTGATTACCGGTTTTACCAACGGTATCGCCGTGCTGATTTTCCTGACCCAGCTGAAGGATTTCTTCGGCCTGCCGGTGGACAAGATGCCGGCCGGTTTCTTTGCCGTGATGCAGGTCCTGCGTGAGCAGCTGGGCAATTTCCACTGGCCCACCTTGCTGCTGTCGGCAGCCAGCCTGCTACTTATCCTGTTGTGGCCGAAGCGGCTTAACCGGGTGTTGCCGGCACCCTTTGTGGCACTGGTGCTGGCCACGCTGCTCACCGCACTGTTCAGCCTGCCGGTGGCCACGCTGGGCAGCAAGTTCGGTGGCATTCCGCAAGGCCTGCCCAGCTTTGGCGGGCTGGACCTGGACCCGACCCATCTGTCCGACCTGCTGGCACCGGCCTTTACCATTGCCTTGCTGGGGGCCATCGAGTCGCTGCTGTGTGCGGTGGTGGCCGACAGCATGACGGCGGACAAGCACGACTCCAATCAGGAGCTGATCGGCCAGGGCATTGCCAATATGGTGGCACCGTTCTTTGGTGGCATTCCGGCGACCGGTGCCGTGGCGCGTACTGCCACCAATATCAGCAACGGCGGTAAAACCCCGGTGGCGGCCATGGTGCATGCCTTGCTGTTGCTGTTGATCCTGCTGGTGGCCGCTCCCTTGGCGGCCAGTATTCCGCTGGCGGTGCTGGCGGCCATCCTGATTGCGGTGGCGCTGAAAATGGGCGACTGGGATATCCGCAAGGCCTTCCAGTTTCCCAAGCGCGATACCGCAGTGCTGATTGTCACCTTTGTGCTGACCGTGGTGTTCGACCTGACCGTGGCAGTGCAGATCGGCCTGCTGATGGCGGCGGTGTTCTTTATCCGCAGCATGGCCAGCCATACCTCGGTCAACCGTCTGTTGCCGGAATATGCCCAGCTGTTCGAGCGCCACACCATTGCCGGCAAGCATGTGCCGGATGGCTGTGCGGCCTTTCGTGTGGAAGGGGCCTTGTTCTTCGGTGCAGCGGACAGTGTGGAAATCATCCACCAGCAAGCCGAGCAGGCGCGCGTCATCATTCTGCAATTGCACCGGCTGGTGCTGCTGGATACCACCGGCCTCTTGGCACTGGACAGTCTTAACGACAAGCTCAGGGCCCAGGGCAAGACGCTGATTCTGTGTGGTGCGGCGGATGAGGTGCTGGCCATGCTCAAGGGCTCGCGGCTGGCGGATGACCTGGGCGAAGATAATCTGCAGCCGGATCTGGCCGCCGCGCTATTGCGTGCGGAACAGTTGCTGACCCGTGGCGTGGTGTGGGGCTAGCCGCTGGCTTACAGCTGACCCTCTTCGCGCAGCACCTGTTGCAGGGCATCGAAGCAGCGCGCATCGATGGCCACATGCAGGTTCTGGCGCATGATGTCCAGTGTTTTGGCCACCGGCGTGGCCGGGTGGTAGGGGCGCTCGGCATTGATGGCGTCAAAAATGTCGGAGGTGGTGATGATGCGGGTTTCCAGGGTGATGGCGTCGCCGGCCAGGCCGCGCGGATAGCCCTTGCCATCCAGCCGCTCGTGGTGGGCGGCGGAAACATCGGCCAGCTCGGCAAACACCTGCATGCGGGCCAGGATGGCATGGGTGTAGCTGGCGTGTTTTTGCACCGCTGCCCATTCCTCGGCGTCCAGTTTGCCCGGTTTGTCCAGAATGCTGTTGCTCACTCCGAGCTTGCCCACGTCGTGTAGCAGGGCACCGCGCTTGAGCCAGCGGCGGCGCGCATCATCCAGGCCCAGGGTGGCGGCAATGCGGTCGGCATAGTGCCCGACGCGCTGGCTGTGGCCGGCGGTGAAGGGGCTTTTGGAGTCGACCACCTGGCCGAAGCCTTCGGCGATTTCATCCAGATAGTCCTCGTCCACTTCCACCTGGTGCTGGGCCGGTTCCAGTGCCAGTACCGCCTGATCGACGCTTGTGGATTCCAGCACCTGCCAGAAAGTTTCATCCTGCGCCACGCTGGCAAAGCAGGCCACCAGCTGCGGGTCGAACCAGCCGCCGGCGCGGCTGCGGATTTCCGCCAGTGCGCCGTCGCGGCCGTTGGTGATGTGAAACACATCGATTACCTGTGCCAGCAGCGCGATACGGGCATTGAGCGGAATGGCCTCGCCCTGCAGGCCCAGCGGGCGGCCGGAGCCATCCCAGTGTTCGTCCAGCGACTGGATGCCGCGTGCCACCTTTTCATTGAAACGCAGCTGGCGGGCAATATCGGCGCCACGGTGGCAGCGGGTGTGGATCAGTTCGTCGGCAATTTCCTTGCCATTGCGCATGATGTTGACGATGGAGGCCAGGCGGTCGGCCCAGCCGGCGTGACGGCCGGTATGGCTGAACACAAAGCCCAGCATCTGCGGCAGGCCCTGACCCACCCGCTTGAAGTCCTGCTTGAACTGGCGGTCGTCGGTGAGGTAGAGCGCGCTGATACGGGCGGCATTGCTGCTGCAGCCCAGGTCTTTCAGCAGGATGGCGTAGTACAGCTCCCACAGTGACTGGCTGTCCAGGCCGATGGCGCGGCCGATATGCATGCCTATCCAGCAGCTGCGCACGCAATGGCCTTCTGGCTGTCCCTCGGTGATGTCCAGCGCATAGCTGAGCGAGCCCAGTAGTTCGGCCAGTTTGAGTGAGGCGCCCATTGTGCGTGTCCTGTTTATAAAGCCTGACTGTACTGTAACTGGCGCTGGCGGATTTGCCCAAGAAAAACGGCATCGTCATGGACAATGCCGTTGCTCGCTGGGCCGGCCTGGCTTAGCGTTTATGCTTGCTGCGGTTATTGCCTGCGGCCTGGCTTGCCGGCTTGCTGCCGGGTTTGGCGCCCGGCCGGCCGGTGGCTTGCGGGCGTCCGCCAAAGGATTTGCCCGGCGTTGCCGTGGCCTTGCCCTGGCCGGTGCGCGGCTGACCGGGCTTGCCGCTGTTCTGGCGTGCCACCGGCGCGCCCAGGCGGTGCCGCACCGCTGCGGATTTGTCACCCGGCGGGGTAGGCGGAATCAGGCAGTGCTTGCTGTGGCCGATCAGGTCGCTGCGGCCCATATTGATCAGCGCATCGTGAATGATCTGCCAGTTGTCCGGGTGGTGATAGCGCAGGAAGGCCTTGTGCAGCTTGCGGCGGTAACCATCGCGTACCACATCCACCTTTTCCGAGCTGCGCGACAGCCGCTTGAGCGGATTGCGCCGGGTATGCCACATGGTGGTGGCCATGGCCATCGGTGTCGGGGTGAAGGTTTGTACCTGGTCCAGGCGGAAGTTGTTCTTCTTCAGCCATAGCGCCAGATTCATCATGTCCTCATCGCTGGTACCGGGGTGGGCGGCGATGAAGTAGGGAATCAGGTACTGCTCCTTGCCCGCCTGACGGCTGAAGCGTTCGAACAGCTCCTTGAACTTGTCGTAAGCGCCCATGCCCGGCTTCATCATCTTGGACAGCGGGCCGTCTTCGGTGTGTTCCGGCGCAATTTTCAGGTAGCCGCCCACATGGTGCTGCACCAGTTCCTTGATGTATTCGGGCGAGCGCACCGCCAGGTCGTAACGCAGGCCGGACTGGATGTTGATCTTCTTCACGCCCGGCAAGGCACGTGCCTTGCGGTAGAGCTGGATCAGGTGGCTGTGGTCGGTATTCAGGTTCTCGCAGATGTCCGGGAACACACAGGACAGCTTGCGACAGGAACGCTCGATGTTCGGGTCCTTGCACGACAGGCGGTACATATTGGCTGTCGGGCCGCCCAGGTCGGAAATGTGGCCGGTAAAGCCTGGCGTCTTGTCGCGGATTTCCTCGATCTCGTGCAGGATGGATTCTTCCGAACGGCTCTGGATGATGCGGCCTTCGTGCTCGGTGATGGAGCAGAAGGTACAGCCGCCAAAACAGCCGCGCATGATGTTGACCGAGTACTTGATCATCTCCCACGCCGGAATATGCGCATCGCCATAGCTGGGGTGCGGATTGCGGGCGTAGGGCAGGCCGTAGACGAAGTCCATTTCCTCGGTGGTCAGCGGGATGGGCGGCGGGTTCAGCCACACGTCGCGGCTGCCGTGCAGCTGCACCAGCGCCCGCGCATTGCCGGGGTTGGATTCCAGATGCAGGGTGCGGCTGGCATGGGCATACAGTACCGGGTCGTGCGCCACGGCCTCATATGCAGGAATGCGGATGACGGTTTTGGCGCGCTGGGCGCGGCGCTTGGCCAGACGTTCTTCGCGCGATTCGATACGGATCACCTGCGGCGCGGTCGGGTCGCTGCCCTTGGTGGCTTCTGCCGCTTGTTCCGGTATTTCCTGATAGGGGTTCAGGTGCGGATCGACATGGCCGGGCAGGTCCACCACGCTGGAGTCCATTTCCTGCCACTCTTCATCCGGCCGCCAGCCTTGCTGCACCACGAAGGCGGTGCCGCGCACATCGCGGATTTCACTGAGCTTTTCACCCTTGGCGGCACGATGGGCAATTTCCACCAGGGCGCGCTCGGCGTTGCCATACAGCAGGATGTCGGCCTTGGAGGTGATCAGCACCGACTGGCGCACCTTGTCACTCCAGTAATCGTAATGGGCGATGCGGCGCAGGCTGGCTTCGATGGAGCCGATCATCACCCCCACGCCGGGGTAGGCTTCGCGGCAGCGCTGGGCGTAGACGGTAACGGCCCGGTCCGGGCGCTTGTTCGGTTCGGCATTGGGGGTGTAGGCATCATCCGAGCGTGGACGACGGTCAGCCGTATAGCGGTTGATCATCGAGTCCATATTGCCGGCGGTGACGCCAAAAAACAGGTTCGGCTTGCCCAGTGCACGGAAGGGTTCGGCCGACTGCCAGTCCGGCTGGGCGATGATGCCGACGCGGAAGCCCTGCGCCTCCAGCAGGCGGCCCACCAGCGCCATGCCAAAGCTGGGATGGTCGATATAGCAGTCACCGGAAATCAGGATGATGTCGCAGGAGTCCCAGCCCAGCTCGTCCATTTCGGCGCGGCTCATCGGCAGGAAGGGGGCGTTGCCAAAGCGGCTGGCCCAGTACTTGCGGTAAGAGGTGATCGGTTTTGCGGCGGCTGGCTGTGTCGTCATGCTGATGGAATGCGGTAGTGGCGCTGGTGTGCGAGCAACCCGGCATTATGCCGCACTTTTTGGGTTTTATCACTATAAACAGTTGTTTTTTATGATGAATTGTCGTGCTGCAAGTAGGGCTTAGTCTGCGCGGTGCTTTTGTCGTGGAATCAGCAGCTTGTCCGCCGCATGCTGGCGCGATGTGACCGCGGCCGCAGTTTGGCGTAACCTGCTGCTTTATCGCCCATGGCAAGCGGCAGTCTGCTGCCTGATGGACGCCGTTGCCAGCAGAACCCAACCGAAAGCCCCAGAGACATGAGTAGCCAGATCCTACATCTAGCGGGTAGGCCGCAGCATTCGCAAGTCGCCGCACTGGAAAGCGGCAAGGTACTGTTTTTGCCGCAGCTGGATTTTGCCATCCAGCCTACCGAACTGGCCTTGCTGAATCCGCAGGTGGCCGACCCCAAGCGCAAGAACATCAGCCTGGACCCGCAAGCGGACGGCAAGCTGCATGGTGTGGCCGATCCGGCCAATGAAGCGGCGGTACGCGCGTTGATCAGCCGCTACCGCGAATGCGCCTTTGCCCTGGTCGAGCAGTTGCTGCCGGAATACCGTGGCAAGCTGCGCGCCGCGCCCACCAGCCTGCGCCTGCTGCGGGTGGAAGACCGCCAGACCTCCTGGCGCAAGGACGACAGTCGCCTGCATGTGGATGCCTTTCCATCGCGGCCCACTTACGGCGAGCGCATTTTGCGCGTGTTCTACAATGCCAATCCCAATGGTGAACCGCGCGTGTGGCGGGTGGGCGAGCCGTTTGCTGACATGGCGCGGCGCATGCTGCCGCGCATTCCGCGGCAATGGCCGGGTTCGGCGGCGCTGATGGCGGCGCTGAAAATCACCAAGCGCAAGCGCAGCGCTTATGACCACCTGATGCTGCATCTGCACGATGCGATGAAGGCCGACATGGACTACCAGCGCAGCTGCCCGCAGGAAACCATGCCCTTCCCGCCGGGCTGCGGGTGGGTGTGCTTTTCCGACCATGCCTCGCATGCGGTGATGTCCGGCCAGTTCATGCTGGAGCAGACCTTCTGGCTGCCGGCGCAGGACATGGCCGACCCGACGCGCTCGCCACTGGCCGAATTGCAGGCCATTACCGGCCGTCAACTGCTCTAGCAGTCCATTCCGCAGACCAGAACCGGCAGCTTCGCGCCATGCCGGGACTGGTCCTCCCCAGCAAGGGCAAATCGGTTACAATCACCGATTGCTTTCATTTAGTCTGCAGCCAGAATCATGAGCACGGAAAACAACGCGCCAGTAGTCAGCAACTTCATTCGCAACATCATTGACGAGGACCTGGCTTCCGGCAAGCACAGTTCCATCGTCACCCGCTTTCCGCCGGAGCCCAATGGCTACCTGCACGTAGGCCACGCCAAATCCATCTGTCTGAACTTCGGTCTGGCCGAAGACTATCAGGGCAAGTGCAATCTGCGCATGGATGACACCAACCCGGAAAAAGAATCCGACGAATTCGTGCAGTCCATCAAGGACAGCGTGGAATGGCTGGGCTTCCAGTGGGATGGCAATGTCCGTTTCGCCTCGGATTACTTCGATGCGCTGTACGACTACGCCGTCGAGCTGATCAAGTCGGGCAAGGCCTTTGTCTGCGACCTCAACGCCGAAGAAATGCGCGCCTATCGCGGCAGCCTGACCGAGCCGGGCAAGAACAGCCCCTTCCGTGATCGTAGCGTGGAAGAAAACCTCGACCTGTTCACCCGCATGCGCAATGGCGAATTCCCGGACGGCAGCAAGACGCTGCGCCTGAAGATCGACATGGCTTCCGGCAACGTGAACCTGCGCGACCCGGTGATCTACCGCATCCGCCGCGCCCATCACCACCGTACCGGCGACAAGTGGTGCATCTACCCGATGTACGACTACACCCACTGCATTTCCGATGCGCTGGAAGGCATCACCCACAGCCTGTGCACGCTGGAATTCGAAGACCATCGCCCGCTGTACGACTGGGTGCTGGACAACATCACCATTCCTTGCCACCCGCGCCAGTACGAATTCTCCCGTCTGGAATTGCTGTACGCACTCACCTCCAAGCGCAAGCTGCAGGCACTGGTGACCGACGGCCTGGTGGACGGCTGGAACGACCCGCGCATGCCCACCATCGAAGGCATGCGTCGCCGTGGTTTCAGCCCGGCCGGTATCCGCCTGTTCGCCCAGCGCATCGGTGTATCCAAGGGTGAAAACATCATCGACATGAGCGTGCTGGAAGGCGCCGTGCGCGAGATGCTGGAAAACGAATCGCCGCGCGTGATGGCGGTGCTGGACCCGATCAAGGTGACCCTCACCAACTTCGATGCCGCGGTGACTGCCAGCCGCAGCGCGCCTTTCCATCCGCATCACCCGGAGTTCGGCGAGCGTGAAGTGCCGATCGCCCGTGAAATCTGGATCGAGCGTGAGGACTTTGCCGAAGTGCCGCCGCCCAAGTGGCAGCGCCTGACCGCCGGCGGTGAAGTGCGCCTGCGTTACAGCTATGTCATCAAGTGCGAAGAAGTCATCAAGGACGCCGACGGCAAGGTGGTGGAACTGAAGTGCTCCATCGACCACGACACCCTGGGCAAGAACCCGGAAGGCCGCAAGGTCAAGGGCGTGATTCACTGGGTGTCGGCTGAGCACGCTATCGAGGCTGATGTGCGCCTGTACGACCGCCTGTTCACCGAGCCGCGTCCGGATGCGGTGCGTGGCGAAGATGGCGAATATGTCGACTTCCGCCAGTTCCTCAACCCGGAATCGCTGAAAACCGTCACCGCCTATGTGGAAGACGCGGTGCTGAAGGCCGCCCCGGAATCGCGCTTCCAGTTTGAGCGCCTGGGTTACTTTGTCACCGACCGCTACGACCATCAGCAAGGTGTGCGTGCGGTGTTCAACCGGACTGTCGGTTTGCGCGATAACTGGAGCAAGTGATTTTTTTGTCCTAGCGGGTAAGTAAGCACTTACTTACCCGACTTGGTGCTGAATCTCTCTCAAGCGGGCCAGACGGCCCGCTTTTTTCATGTCTGTTGATCGGGTACACCGTTCGGAGGGCACTGACAAGCTTCGCCAGCGCAGCATTTGATGCGCGTCGACTTTGGCGTGATGTAATTTGCCTGCTACACCTGTCCTGCCTAGCATCAAAACCATTCAGTCTTGCTTTGCGGAGAAGTGTGATGAACCAGCCTCGCCTGCTGTATCTGCAATCCGGCGGCCCCACCGCCGTACTCAATGCCTCGGCACAAGGGGTGATAGAAACCGCGCGCAAGCTGGGCATCTCGGTATATGCCGCCCGCGACGGTCTGGCTGGGCTGCTGGAAGACCGGCTGGTGAATACCGATGGCGTGTCCGATCACGACATCGCCCGGCTGGGTTTTTTGCCCGGCGGGCATTTTGGCGTCAGCCGCCGCATGATAGGCCGTTTCGAAGAATGTCCTGCGGACTGGTTGCGCATGAAGGAGGTGCTGGCGCGTCACGGCATTCATTATCTGCTGATCAATGGCGGCAACGGCTCGCTGGGTTGTGCCGCCCGGCTGGCAGATTTCCAGCGCCATACCGGCCATGCCCTGCATGTGATCGGTGTGCCCAAGACCATAGACAACGATCTGGTTGGCACCGACAACAGCCCCGGTTACGGTTCGGCGGCCAAGTTTCTGGCCAGCACCATGCTGGAAGTCGGCATGGACATGCTCAGCATGGGCCGCGGCCGGGTATTCATCATGGAGGCCATGGGCCGCCATACCGGCTGGCTGGCAGCCGCCCCGGCGGCGGCGCGCATGCATGGCGGGCAGGCACCGCATATCGTGCTCTTGCCGGAAGTGCCGTTTGAGCAGGACAGGTTTCTGGCTGCGGTGGATGCCAGCCTGGCGGCGCATGGCCAGTGCGCCATCTCGGTGGCAGAAGGCCTGGTGGATGCCGCCGGGCGCTTTGTCACCGAGGCCAATGCCTCGGCCGTGTATGGCCACGAACAGCTGGGCGGGGTGGGGAGCTGGCTGGCGGCGCTGCTCAAGCGCGAGCGCGGCCTGTCCGCCCATGTGGCGCAGGTGGATTATCTGCAACGCGCAGCCGGGCATCTGGTGTCGGCCACCGATGCCGCCCAGGCTTACCAGATGGGGCAGAAGGGCGTGGAATGGCTGCAGGCCGGCCGCAGCGGCGTCATGGCGGGCATCCGCCGCCTGTCCGATCACCCTTACCGCTGGGAAGTGGCGGAATTTCCGCTGTCTGAGGTGGGGGATCTGGAAAAGGCTTTCCCCTCGCACTTCATCTCCGCCGATGGCTATGGCGTGACCCAGGCTTTTCTGGACTACCTGCTGCCGCTGATGGAAGGCGAGCGCATGCCGCCCTTCCGGCAGGGCTTGCCGGACTACCGCCGTATTGAATGGCCGCCGGTGTGACCCCATATAGCGTTTTTATCTGCAGAGCAGCCGGGCCATGTGCCCGGTTTTGCATGATGGAGCCAGCACAGGTCGGGATCAGGCTGCCCTTCGCGGGGGCTTGACGACTCTGCTACAATTTCCCCTTTTACCCAAGCACAGGTTATCGAGATCATGCTGAACGTGTACAACACCCTGACTCGCCAGAAAGAAGAGTTCCATCCCATCGAACCGGGCAAGGTGCGTATGTATGTGTGTGGCATGACGGTGTACGACCTCTGTCATATCGGCCATGCCCGCATGCTGGCCGCCTTTGATGTGATCTACCGCTGGCTGAAGGCCTCCGGCTACGATGTCAACTACGTGCGCAACATCACCGACATCGAAGACAAGATCATCAAGCGGGCGCTGGAGTGTGGCATCACCCCGGACCAGCTGGTGGCGGAAACCATCGCCGACATGCATCAGGATGCCGCCGCGCTGAACCTGCTGCCGCCAACCCACGAGCCGCGCGCCACCCATCATGTGGGCGGCATGATTGCGCTGATCGAACAGCTGATTGCCAATGGCAAGGCCTACCCGGCACCCAATGGTGATGTGTATTACGCGGTGCGCGAGTTTGAAGGCTACGGCAAGCTGTCCGGCCGTACGCTGGACAAGCTGCGCGCCGGTGAGCGCGTGGAAATCGACCCCAACAAGCGCGACCCGCTGGACTTCGTGCTGTGGAAAGCCGCCAAGCCGGGCGAGCCGTCCTGGGACAGCCCGTGGGGCGCTGGTCGTCCGGGCTGGCATATCGAATGCTCGGTGATGAGCTGCCACCATCTGGGCGAGCATTTCGACATTCACGGTGGCGGTGAGGACCTGCAATTCCCGCACCACGAAAATGAAATCGCCCAGTCCGAAGGCGCGCATGGCCACCAGTATGTCAATTACTGGCTGCATAACGGCTTTATCAATGTCGATGGCGAAAAGATGTCCAAATCGCTGGGCAATTTCTTCACCATCCGCGATGTGCTGCAGCATTTCGACGGCGAAGTGGTGCGCTTCTTCATCGTGCGCAGCCACTACCGCAGCCCGGTCAACTACACCGACAGCATCCTCAACGATGCCAAGCAGGGCCTGACCCGTCTCTATACCGCCCTGCGCGGCCTGGAGCTGCCGGAAAGCACGGGCATTGACTGGAGCAACCAGTACGCTGCGCGCTTCAAGGCGGCAATGGACGACGACTTCAGCTCCTCTGAAGCCGTTGCGGTGCTGTTCGAGCTGGCCGGTGAAGTCAACAAGACGCGCGATGTGCAGCTGGCACGGCTGATGAAGGACCTGGGTGGCGTACTGGGCCTGCTGCAACGCGAGCCGGAAGAGTTCCTCAAGGCCGGTGCCGGTGAGGGCGAATTGACTGCCGAGCAGATCGAAGCCCTGATCCAGGCGCGTCGTGATGCGCGCGCCAACAAGAACTGGGCGGAGTCCGACCGTATCCGTGACGAGCTGATCGCCAAGGGTGTGGTGCTGGAAGACAATGCCCAGGGCACCAGCTGGCGTCGTGCCTGAGCCAGCAGCGCTGGCCGGGTGAGTCCGGGGCGGCAGTCTGATAAGGGCTGTCGCCGTTTTCGTTTCGGGCGACTTGTCAAGCGCTAATAAAGCGCGGATAATGCGTCCCTTGACCAAGTAGTACAGGCAAAACCCCTGTACCCGTAACCAAGGAAGCTCATCATGCGCGCTGATATCCACCCGAATTACAAAGAAGTTGCGGTTACCTGCTCCTGCGGTAACACCTTCACCACCCAGTCCACCATGGGCAAGGACGCCTTCCACATTGAAGTGTGCTCCAGCTGCCACCCGTTCTACACTGGCAAGCAGAAGATTGTTGATACCGCTGGTCGTATCGACAAGTTCAACCAGAAGTTCGGCGGCTTCTTCAAGCGCTAAGCTTGTAAGCTTTGGAAAAAAGGCAGCTGCGGCTGCCTTTTTTCATTTCCGCTGCGTGTGCTTGCACATTAAAATAAGGCTTTACTCCTACCGGCGCGCGCCTCGATGCTGACGTACTCCCCGCAAAACGCCACTGTTCCCGTTCCCACCGAAAAACCCTGGGTCTTGCTGTTGCTGTGTTTTGTCTGGCTGTGGCCCGGCATTATCGGCCACGACCCGTGGAAGCCGGACGAACCCTATGTAATGGCGGTGGTGGATGGCATGCTGCACAGCGGCAACTGGCTGCTGCCCACCCTGCAGGGGGTGCCTTATCTGGAGTCGCCACCCTTGTACTACTGGGTGGCCGCAGGCTTTGCCAAGCTGTTTTCTCCCTGGCTGCTGCCGGCACATGATGCGGCACGGCTGGCCACGCCGCTGTTCATGGCGCTGGGGCTGACGCTGGCTGGCATGACCGGGCGCGACCTGATCGGCCGCCGCCATGGCCGCAGTGTGGTGATGATCCTGATCGGCTGCCTGGGGCTGATTGTCACCGGCCACCAGCTGACGCCGATGGTGGCGACTTTTACCGGTTTTGCCGCGGCATTTTACGCCCTGGCGCTGACCTTGCGCTCGCCCGGCCTGGCCGGCGCCATCCTGGGAGCGGGCAGTGCCACCTTGTTTCTCAGCGCCAGCCTGCTGGAAGTGATGCTGGTGTGGGCGGTGGTCTTGTTTCTGCCGGCTTTCAGTGCCTGGCGCAACAAGCGCTACGCCATCACGGTCTTCATGGCCTTGCTGGTGGCCCTGCCGGTGGCCCTGATCTGGCCGCTGGAGCTGGCGCGCAGCTATCCGGCGCTGTTCCGCCTGTGGTGGGCAGACCATGCACTGGGTCCGCTGAATGGCTTTGGCACGGTCAGCCTGTTTCACGGTTTTGGCTACTACACCTTCAACACCATCTGGTTTGCCTGGCCGGCGTGGCCGCTGGCGGCCTGGACGCTATACCGCAACCGCAAGTACGAGCTGCCCATGCTGCAGCTGCCGCTGATGTTCTTTGGCGTGGTGCTGATCATGCTGACGCTGTCCGAGCGCAAGAGCATGGATTACGCCATGCCCTTGCTGCTGCCGCTGGCACTGCTGGGCGCGGTGGAGCTGGATAATCTGCGCCGTGGTGCGGCGGCCTTTCTCAACTGGTTTGGCCTGATGACCTTCGGCGTGTTCGGCCTGCTGATCTGGGCGGGCTGGGCCGCCATGAACTATGGCTGGCCGGAGCGGCTGGCCGGACGTGCCCAGTATTTCAGCCCCTACTATGTGCCGCATGTGTCGGTGCTGGCGGCGGTATTTGCCGTGCTGGCCACCATGACCTGGATCTGGGCGGTAACGCGCAGCCATTTGCGCGGGCGGCAGGCCATCACCAACTGGGCCGCCGGTCTGACCCTGTGCTGGGGGCTGGCACTCAGCCTGTGGCTGCCGTGGCTGGATGCCGCCAAGAGCTACCGGCCGGTGGTGGAGAGCATGCTGCGGGCGATGCCGGCAGTCGGCGCGGACAAGGCGCAGTGCATTGCGACGGAAAGCCAGAACATGGTGGCGCGTATCAGCTGGCATTACTACGCAGGTATCGATCTGCTGGCTTATCCGGCGGGGGAGAGCAGTCCCTGCGATTACCAGCTGCTGGTGCGCTCGCGCAGCGACGGCCTGGCCGAGCCGGGCTGGACCCTGTTGTGGCAGGGCTCGCGTCCGCGCGAAAAGTTCGAGCTGTTTGGCTTGTTCCGCCGCGCAAACCATTAGCGCCTGACTGCACCATCCACGCGGAAAGGGCCGGCACATGCCGGCCCTTTTTCATGCGCCAGACGCTGTCAGCGCCGCCATGACCGCTGGCAGGCTTTCGGCCACGGCAAACAGTTCGCGTTCTTCAAAGCGCACATGGGCCGTCATGGCATCGGCAAAAGCCTGCAGGATGGCCGGGCTGGCCAGTTCGGCGTGTTGCAACAGGCGACGCAGGTAGGCGTGCTGTTCCAGCGTGCGTTCAACCAGTTGGCCATGGCCGGCAAGGGCCAGCGCCGGTAGCAAGGTGCGTTCTTCCTCGGCAAAGTGGGCCTGCAGGCTTTGTTCTGCCTGCTGGCTGATCCTGGCCGCAGCCTGTTGCCATTGGGCGGGGTCGGTGGTGCGGGCGGCCTTGCCGGCCTGGATGGCCAGGGACAGTGCGTGGTGGTGCTCACGGGAGAGTGGGCTAAGTGCGGCGCTGCGTTTCATGCTGTGCTCTGAGATCCGGGATGATTAGCCTGCAGCAAGCGCAGCGGGGCAGCCTTGAGCAGGCTCAAGCATGCGCGGCTTGCCCCCGGCTGGCAGTTGGGGGCAAGCCGCGTTCTGCTTCAGTGTTGCAGCTGTGGCAGGTTGGCAAACAGTTGTAGTGCTTCCGGGTTGGCCAGTGCGCTGAGATTATTCACCGGCTCGCCGTGGATGACATTCTTTACCGCCAGTTCGACAATCTTGCCGCTGATGGTGCGCGGAATATCGGCCACGGCGATGATGCGGGCTGGCACATGGCGCGGACTGGCCCCGCGCTTGATCTGCTCGCGGATGCGCACGCTGAGTGCTTCATCCAGCTGGCAGCCTTCGCGCAGCCTGACAAACAGCACCACGCGCTCGTCATCCTGCCAGCGCTGGCCCACGGCCAGGCTTTCCAGTACTTCGGCAATGCTCTCCACCTGGCGGTAGATCTCGGCGGTGCCGATGCGCACCCCGCCGGGGTTGAGCACGGCGTCGGAGCGGCCATAAATCACCATGCCATCGTGCTCGGTCAGTTCGGCATAGTCGCCATGGCACCAGATGTTGTCAAAGCGTCCGAAGTAAGCCTGGCGGTATTTGCTGCCCTGCTCGTCCTGCCAGAAGCCTACCGGCATGGAGGGGAAGGGGCGGGTGCACACCAGTTCGCCCTTTTCCTGGCGTACCGGCCGGCCATGGCTGTTGTAGATGTCCACCGCCATGCCCAGGCCACGGCATTGCAGTTCGCCGCGATACACCGGCAGCGTCGCGCAACCCAGGGCAAAGCAGGACACGATGTCGGTGCCGCCGGAAATGGAGGCCAGATTGATGTCCTGCTTGATGTTGGCGTAGACCCAGTCAAAGCTTTCCGCCATCAGTGGCGAACCGGTGGAGAAGATGGCGCGCAGCGCATCCAGCCGGTATTCGGTGGCCGGGCTCAGGTTGATCTTGCGCAGGCCGTCGATGTATTTGGCCGACGTGCCGAAATGGCTGAATTGCCATTGCTGTGCATAGTCCCACAGCACGCGCCCCTGTGCGGCAAAGGGCGAACCGTCGTACAGCATCAGTGCCGCACCGGAAGCGAGGCCGGACACCAGCCAGTTCCACATCATCCAGCCGCAGGTGGTGAAGAAGAACAGGTGGTCAGCGTGGTGTACATCGCCGTGCAGCTGGTGTTCTTTCAGGTGCTGCAGCAGGGTGCCGCCGGTGCCGTGCACGATGCACTTGGGCTTGCCGGTGGTGCCGCTGGAATACAGGATGAACAAGGGGTGGTTGAAGCCCACCCGGGTGTAGTGCAAGGGACGGGGCGCAAACGGCGCGATAAAGTCGCTCAGGGTCTGGGTGCGCGGCAGGCTGGCAGCAAACTCCACGGCATCGCCCAGATAGGGGATGGCGATGAATTGTTCCACCGAGGGCAGGCCGGCTGCCAGCGCCTGCATTTTGTCGTGAATATCGATTTGCTTGCCGTTATACCAGTAGCCATCCGGGCAGAACAACAGCTTGGGTTCGGTCTGGCCAAAGCGGTCGATGGCACCGTCGATGCCGAAATCGGGCGAGCAGCTGGTCCACACCGCGCCCAGGCTGGTGGCGGCCAGCATGGCGGCCACGGTTTCCGGCATATTGGGCAGCAAGCCGGCCACGCGGTCGCCCGGCTTGATGCCGGCGGCCTGCAGCGCCTGTTGCAGGCGGGACACCAGCTGGCGCAGTTGCTGCCAGCTTAGCTGGCGCTTGAGCTTGTCTTCGCCCCAGAACACGATGGCGGGTTCGTCACCATCGCGGCGCAGCAGGTTTTCCGCGTAGTTGAGCCGGGCTTCGGGGAAGAAGCGGGCCGCCAGCATATTGTCACCGTGTTCCAGCGCCGTAGCGCCCTTGTCGCCGATGACGCCGCAGTAGTCCCATACCAGCGCCCAGAAGCGGCCGGGGTCGTCCACGCTGGCCTGCCACAGGCTGTGGTAGTCGGGCAGCGGGCGGTCATAGGCGGTTTCGGCCAGCTTTTGAAAGGCATGCAGGTGGGAGCCTGCCACACGGGCAGGCGAGGGATGCCAGATCGGGGTGGTGGAATGCTGCATGTTGCTCCTCTTTATTGTTGTCACGGGCGCGGCGGGCCGTGCGTGCAAGCATCAGTGGTGGCGGCCCATGGCCTGTGCCACCCGGGATGCCGGTGCGCGGCCCAGCAGGCCGGAAACGAACCATGCCGTTTCCACCAGTCGTGGCAGGGCGATGCCGCAGTCCACGCCCAGTCCGTTCATCAGGTAGACCACATCTTCCGTTGCGACATTGCCGGAAGCTCCACGAGCATACGGGCAGCCGCCCAGACCCGCAACGGAGGAGTCGAAGGTCCGGACTCCCGCCTGATAAGACGCATGAATATTGCTGATGGCCATGCCGTAAGTGTCGTGGAAGTGGCCGGCCAGCTTGTCGATTGGCACAAGCTTGCTCACGGCGGCCAGCATGTCCAGCACCCGGTTGGGGGTGGCGCTGCCTATGGTGTCGCCCAGCGAGATTTCGTAGCAACCCATGTCCAGCAGGCGGGCGGCGACTTCCGCCACTTTGGCCGGGGCAATGGCCCCTTCATAAGGACAGTCCACCACACAGGATACATAGCCGCGCACACGGATATGCTCGCGGCGGGCCGTGGCCAGCACGCTGTCGAAGCGGGCCAGGCTGTCGGCAATGCTGGCATTGATGTTTTTCTGGCTGAAGCTTTCACTGGCGGCACCGAACACGGCGATTTCGCGCACTCCGGCCGCCAGCGCCTGCTCCATGCCCTTGTCGTTGGGCACCAGTACCGGGTAGCTGACCGGGCCGGACAGGTCCAGCGCTTGCAGCACTTGCAGGCTGTCGGCCATTTGTGGCACCCATTTGGGCGAGACAAAGGCGCCGGCTTCGATGGTGGTGAGGCCGCTGGCCGCCAGGCGGCGGATCAGTTCCAGCTTGCTGGCCGTGTCCAGTTGCTGCTTTTCGTTTTGCAGCCCGTCACGCGGGCCGACTTCGACAATCTTCACGCGAGTCATTCTGTCCTCCATGCCGCCACTCAGGCGGCGTCGAAATCCACCAGCTCGTCGCCGTCGCACACCTGTTCACCGGCGGCGAAGTAAAAGCCGCGCAGCACGCCATCGGCCGGGGCGTGAATGGTGTGTTCCATCTTCATCGCTTCCAGAATCAGCAAGGGCTCGCCCTGACGGACGGTCTGGCCGGCCTTGGCCAGCAGGGTGACTACCCGGCCGGGCATCGGTGCTTTCAGATGGGTGACACCGTGTACTTCGTCCACCGCTGCGGCATAGGGATCGACCCATTCCAGCTGCAGGCGTTCACCTTGCACGAACAACAGCCGTTGCTGATCCTGCCGCACCACGCTGGCGCAGAGCACCAGGCCATCCAGCGTGGCCTGCAATTGGCGGCCCTGCAGCCGGGCCTGCACTTCGAATTGCTGTTCCGCCACGGTGACGACAAAACCCTGTTCAAGATAACGCAGCCCCACGCTGTGCAGCTGCTCGCCCTGGCGGAACTGCAGGTTCTGTTCCAGTACGCCGTTCAGTCGCCAGCCGGCCGGCGCCGGGCAGGGCGCGGCGGCATGCAGGGCCTCGGCCACGGCCAGCAAGGCCAGTTGCTGCGCACTGGGTGTGGCCGGTGTGGGCAACAGCACATCCTGATGGCGGGCAATCAGCCCGGTATCGACCTGGCCGCTGGCAAAGCTGTCATGCAGCACGATGCGCCGCAGAAAGGCGATATTGGTGCTGACGCCGGCAATCTGGTACTGCGCCAGTGCCGTATCCAGCTGTTGCAGGGCGGCTTCGCGGTTTTCGCCCCAGACGATCAGTTTGGCAATCATCGGGTCGTAGAAGGGGGTGATGCTGTCGCCTTCGCTGACGCCGGTATCAATGCGTACCCGGGCGTTTTCCGCCGGGGCGTGCAGGTGGATCAGCCGGCCGGTGGCGGGCAGAAAGCCCTTGTCCGGGTCTTCGGCATAAATGCGCGCCTCGATGGCATGGCCATGGATTTTCAGTTCGTCCTGGCGCAGCGGCAGTGGCTGGCCGGCGGCAACATGCAGCTGCCAGGCCACCAGATCCTGGCCGGTGATCATTTCGGTGACCGGGTGTTCCACTTGCAGCCGGGTATTCATTTCCATGAAATAGAAGCCACCCGGCTGGCCATTGGCCTGCACGTCGACGATGAATTCCACCGTGCCGGCACCGACATAGCCCACGGCACGGGCGGCGGCGCAGGCGGCTTCGCCCATGGCCTGGCGCATGACGGCGGGCAGGTGTGGGGCGGGGGCTTCTTCCAGCACTTTCTGGTGGCGGCGTTGCACCGAGCAGTCGCGCTCGAACAGGTAGACGCACTGGCCATGGCTGTCGGCAAATACCTGGATTTCCACATGGCGCGGCCGGGTCAGGTATTTTTCCACCAGCACCTTGTCATCGCCAAAGCTGGCACTGGCCTCGCGCTGGCAGGACGCCAGTGCGGCGGCAAAGTCTTCGCTGCGCTCGACTATGCGCATGCCCTTGCCACCACCACCGGCGCTGGCCTTGATCAGCACCGGGTAGCCGATATGGTCGGCCTGCTGCTGCAGGAATTCTGCTTGCTGCTCCGCACCGTGGTAGCCGGGAACCAGTGGCACGCTGGCTTTTTCCATCAGGGTTTTGGCTGCCGACTTGCTGCCCATGGCGGCAATGGCACTGGCCGGCGGGCCGATGAAGGCGATGCCGGCTGCCGCGCAGGCCGCGGCGAATTCGGCATTTTCCGACAGGAAGCCATAGCCGGGATGGATGGCCTCGGCACCGCTGGCGCGGGCGATGTCCAGGATGATGTCGGCTTTCAGATAGGATTCGGCAGCGGGTGCCGGGCCCAGTCGCCAGGCTTCATCGGCCAGTTTGACAAAGCGGGCGTCGGCATCGGCGTCTGAGTAAACCGCCACAGTGGCAATACCCAGCTGGCGAGCGGTCTTGATCACCCGGCAGGCGATTTCCCCGCGGTTGGCGATGAGTATTTTCTTAAACATGGCAGTCTCCCGCGGCGAAATCGCCACGGCGCAGGCGCGCCGTCAGGCGATTTTGCTGCGCAGCTGCGCAGCCTTGCGGCTGCTGGTCCCCGCGGTTGGCGATGAGTATTTTCTTAAACATGGCAGTCTCCCGCGGCGAAATCGTCACGGTGCAGGCGCGCCGTCAGGCGATGTTGCTGCGCAGCTGCGCAGCCTTGCGGCTGCTGGTCACCACGGTTGGCGATGAGGATGTTCTTGAACATGGCGTTGTCCTTATTGTTCTTGTTGCCAGGCGGGCGGGCGTTTGTCGAAGAAGGCGGCCAGCCCTTCGCGGGCTTCCCGGCCCACGCGAATGCTGGCAATGCGCCCGGCCGTGTCGCTCAGCAGATCATCATCCCAGGGCGAGGCCTCGTGTAGCACCGACAGCAAATCCTTGGCGGCAGACAGGGCTTGCGGCGCACCCTGGGCCAGTTCGGCGGCTATGCTGGCAATGCGTTCGTCCAGTGCTGCGGCGGCTACCACCTCGTGCACCAGGCCAATGCGGGCGGCGGTGGCTGCGTCAATGCGCTCGGCCGACAGGAAATAGCGTCGCGCCTGGCGCCAGCCGATGGCATCGGCCACATAGGGGCCGATGGTGGCGGGAATCAGCCCCAGCCGTACTTCGGTCAGGGCGAAACGGGCGTGTTCGGTGGCGATGGCGATGTCGCACACGGCGGTCAGCCCGGTGCCACCGGCCATGGCTGCGCCATGGATGCGGCCAATCACCGGTTTCTTGCTGCGGTAGATGGTCTTGAGCATGGCGGCCAGGTGGTGGGCATCGGCCAGGTTTTCCGCTTCGCTATAGCCGGCAGCGCGGCGCATCCAGTCCAGATCGGCCCCGGCAGAAAAGCTCTTGCCGCGCCCGGCCAGCACGATGACCCTGACGCTGTCGTCCAGTTGCAGCGCCTTGAAGGCGGCAGTCAGCTCGGCGATCAGGGTTTCGTTCATGGCATTGTGCAGCTCGGGACGGTTCATCCATACCGTGGCGACCTTGCCCTGTTGTTCGATTTGCAGCGTGTCGTAGTGCATGGTGGCGGCTCCTTACATGCGGAACACGCCAAAGCGTGTCTTGTCGATGGGGGCGGACAGGGCCGCTTCCAGCGCCAGGCTCAGTACATCGCGGGTCTGGGCCGGGTCGATGACTCCGTCGTCCCACAGCCGGGCGCTGGCGTAGTAAGGGTGGCCCTGGCGTTCGTATTGCTCGCGTACCGGTGCTTTCAGTGCTTCTTCCTGCTCGGCGGTGAAAGCATCGCCCAGTTGTTCCTTCTTGACCTGTGCCAGTACCCCGGCGGCCTGTTCGCCGCCCATCACCGAGATACGGCTGTTCGGCCACATCCACAGCATGCGCGGGCTGTAAGCGCGGCCACACATGCCGTAGTTGCCAGCCCCGAAGCTGCCGCCAATCAGTACGGTGAACTTGGGTACGCTGGCGCAGGCCACGGCGGTGACCAGCTTGGCGCCATCCTTGGCAATGCCGCCATTTTCATACTTCTTGCCCACCATGAAGCCGGTGATGTTCTGCAGGAAGATCAGCGGAATGCCGCGCTGGCAGCATAGTTCGACAAAATGTGCACCCTTGAGGGCGGACTCGGAAAACAGGATGCCGTTATTGGCGATGATGCCGACGCGCCAGCCATTGAGCCGGGCAAAGCCGGTGACCAGCGTAGTGCCGTAGTTCTGCTTGAATTCGTCGAAGTCCGAATCGTCCACTAGCCGGGCGATGATTTCGCGCACATCAAACGGCTTTTTCGGGTCGGCCGGAATCACGCCATAGATTTCCTCGGCGTGGTGGCGCGGTGGTTTTGCTTCGACGCGGTCCAGCACGCCCTGTTTGTGCCAGTTGAGGTCGGCCACGATGCGGCGGGCAATGCCCAGCGCGTGGGCATCGTTCTGCGCCAGGTGGTCGGCCACGCCGGAAATGCGGGTGTGTACATCGCCGCCGCCCAGTTCTTCTGCCGTGACCACTTCGCCGGTGGCGGCCTTTACCAGTGGCGGGCCGCCCAGGAAGATGGTGCCTTGGTCCTTGACGATGATGGTTTCATCCGACATGGCCGGCACATAGGCACCGCCTGCGGTGCAGCTGCCCATGACCACGGCAATTTGCGGAATGCCGGCTGCGGACAATTGGGCCTGGTTATAGAAGATGCGGCCAAAGTGTTCCTTGTCCGGAAACACTTCGTCCTGCAAGGGCAGGAAGGCGCCGCCGGAATCCACCAGATAGACACATGGCAAGCGGTTTTCCCTGGCGATTTCCTGGGCGCGCAGGTGCTTTTTCACCGTCATCGGGTAGTAAGTCCCGCCCTTGACCGTGGCGTCGTTGGCGATGATCAGGCAGTCCACCCCGGCAATGCGGCCAATGCCGCTGATCAGGCTGGCGCCAGGGGCATCATCGTTATACATGCCGTGGGCGGCCAGCTGGGACAGCTCCAGGAAGGGCGCGCCCGGGTCCAGCAGCAGATTGATACGCTCGCGTGGCAGCAGCTTGCCGCGGGCGACGTGCTTGGCACGCGGTCCCTCGCCTCCACCCAGTGCTGCCTGGGCAACCTTTTGCTTCAGATCGGCCACCAGGGCGCGCATCTTGTCGGCATTGGCCTGGAAATCCGCACTACGCGGCGACAATTTGGATTCGATGACTGGCATAGGGAGCCTCTTGTTTTTGTGCCGATCCGTAAGATTTTTTCAATGCAGAGTAAGGCGTGCGTAGAAAGCGGCTGAGGCAAGGCGCGCCGCCGCAGACGGTACAGGTGGTACGGCCAGGCGGCGCAACGCAGCATCAGGCGTTTTATCCCGCGCCTAGCGTGTCTCTGCCATCAGCTCGCGACCAATCAGCCAACGACGGATTTCGCTGGTGCCCGCACCGATTTCATACAGCTTGGCATCGCGCAACAGGCGGCCGGTGGCGTATTCATTGATATAGCCATTGCCACCCAGGCACTGGATGGCGTCCAGCGCCATCTGGGTGGCGTTTTCGGCGGCGTACAGAATGGCCCCGGCAGCGTCCTTGCGCGTCTGGCGGCCGCTCTCGCCACGGTCCAGCGCCTGGCCAACGGCATAGACATAGGCGCGGCTGGCGGACAGCTTGACGTACATGTCGGCCAGCTTGCCCTGCATCAGCTGGAAGTCGCCAATGGCCTGGCCAAACTGCTTACGGTCGTTCAGATAGGGGACCACGATATCCATGCAGGCCTGCATGATGCCCAGCGGGCCTGCCGCCAGTACGGCGCGTTCGTAATCCAGCCCGCTCATCAGCACTTTCACGCCATTGCCTTCGCCGCCCAGCACGTTTTCAGCGGGGATTTCACAGTTGTCGAAGAACAGCGGGTAAGTGTTGGAGCCGCGCATGCCCAGCTTGTCCAGCTTGCTGCCATGCGAGAAACCGGCAAAACCCTTTTCCACGATAAAGGCGGTGATGCCTCTGGGGCCGGCATTGATGTCGGTCTTGGCATACACCACCAGCGTGTCGGCATCGCCGCCGTTGGTAATCCACATCTTGCTGCCGTTCAGTACATAGCTGTCGCCCTTTTTGTCGGCGCGCAGCTTCATGCTGACCACGTCGGAACCGGCATTGGGTTCGGACATGGCCAGGGCACCCACGTGCTCGCCGGAAATCAGCTTGGGCAGGTAGCGGGCTTTCTGTTCTGCCGTGCCGTTTTTCTGGATCTGGTTGACGCACAGATTGGAGTGCGCGCCGTAGGACAGGGCCACCGAAGCGGAGGCGCGGCTGAGTTCTTCCATCACCATCATGTGGGCCAGATAACCCATATTGGCGCCACCGTATTCTTCTTCGGCGGTGATGCCCAGCAGGCCCATCTCGCCAAACTTGCGCCACAGGTCGGCCGGGAACAGATTGTCCTGATCGATTTGCGCGGCACGCGGGGCGATTTCGGCGTCGGCAAAATCCTTCACGCTCTGGCGCAACATGTCGTAGGTGTCGCCGTGGTCAAAACGCAGGCTGCTGTACATGGTGTTTCTCCTCGGGTGCCGGTCGTGGCGGCTGTGCCTGACAGGCTATTGTGATGGTCGCGTTACTGGTTTGAATATTGAATTACGTTTACGTAAGCGTCAATATGGTGTGGTAAAAAAACCTGCACGAGGGCAGGTGTTCAGGCCGGGCTATCGGCCTTGGTGGTCATCTGGTCGATCACGCCACGGCAGTGTTGTTCCAGCGCGTCGATCTCCGCCAGCACCACGTCGATGTCGCGGCGTTGTTCTTCCAGCTGTTCGCGGCGGGCCACCAGCAGGTGCAGCAGCTTGAGCGACTGGCTGGCTTCGTCGCGGGCCAGATCGTACAGGTCTATGATTTCGCGGATTTCCGACAGCGACAGGCCGATGCGCTTGCCGCGCAGGATCAGCCGCAGGCGGGCGCGGTCGCGGCGTGTGAACACGCGCTGGCGGCCATCGCGCTTGGGTTCGATCAGGCCTTGTTCCTCGTAGAAGCGGATGGTGCGCAGGGTGACGTCAAAATCCCGCGCCAGATCCGAAATGGTGAAGACTTGCTGTTCTGTCATGATGTCTGCTTTCAGTATTTATACGGATTGTAGCGTTTTTCCCACGGCTTCTCATCCTGAATGGCACATTACGTTTACGTAATCGTCAACTTGTGGGATTAATGCAAAAAAGACCTCTGCGCCATGAGGCCACGCGGCCGCCCCGCGAAGCGGCTACCGCGGACCATCGAGACCACAACAAGGAGACAGTAGCAATGAAGCATGCCAGCTATGTGCACGGTGCCAGCCAGCAAGCGCTGATCGGGCAAACGATTGGTCAGTTGTTTGATGCGGCCAGCCAGCAATATGCCAGCCAGCAGGCCCTGATCGTGCGGCATCAGGGCATACGCTGGAGCTATGCCGAATTGCGCCAGCAGGTAGACCGGCTGGCTTGCGGCCTGCTACGGCTGGGCTTGCAGCCGGGCGACCGCATCGGCATCTGGTCGCAGAACAATGCCGAATGGGTGCTGACGCAGTTCGCCACGGCCAAGGCCGGGCTGGTGCTGGTCAACATCAATCCGGCCTACCGCCGTTCCGAGCTGGAATACGCCATCAACAAGGTAGGCTGCCGGGCATTGATTGCCTCGCCCAGCTTCAAGAGCAGCAACTACATTGAAATGCTGCAGGACCTGCTGCCGGAACTGGCCGATAGCCAGCCCGGCGCACTCAGGGCCGCCCGCATGCCCAGGCTGGAATGGGTGATCCGCATGGGCCAGCAGGCCACGTCGGGCATGCTGGGTTTTGCCGATTTGCTGAGCGAGCCGACGCCGCAAGAGCTGGCTGCCTTGCAGCAACTGGGCCAGACCCTGCAATTCGACGATGCCATCAATATCCAGTTTACCTCCGGCACCACCGGCAGCCCCAAGGGCGCCACGCTGTCACATCACAATATCCTCAACAATGCCTTCTTTACCGGACAGGCCATGGACTTTGGCCCGGATGACCGGCTGTGCATTCCGGTGCCGCTCTACCACTGTTTCGGCATGGTGCTGGGCACGCTGACCTGCCTCACCCATGGCGCCTGCATGGTGTTCCCGGCAGAAAGTTTCGATGTGCTCAGCGTATTGCATGCCGTACAGGAAGAACGCTGTACCGCGCTGCATGGCGTGCCGACCATGTTTATCAGCCTGCTGGATCATCCGCAGTTTGCCGAATTCGACCTGTCCAGCCTGCGTACCGGGGTGATGGCCGGCAGCCCCTGTCCCATCGAGGTCATGAAGCGGGTGACCACCCTGATGCATATGGAGCAGGTGACCATAGGCTACGGCATGACCGAAACCAGTCCGCTCAGTTTCCAGAGCCGCGCCGATACGCCGTTGGACAAGCGGGTGTCCACCGTGGGGCTGGTGCATCCGCATGTGGAGGTGAAAATCGTCGACAACGATGGCCGCATCGTGGCGCATGGCGAAACCGGCGAACTGCTGACCCGTGGCTATTCGGTGATGCTGGGTTACTGGGACGACCCGCAGAAAACCGCCGACTCCATCGACCAGTCGGGCTGGATGCACAGCGGTGATCTGGCGGTGATGGACGGGCAGGGCTATGTCAACATCGTCGGCCGGGTGAAGGACATGGTGATACGCGGTGGCGAAAACATCTACCCGCGTGAAGTCGAAGAGTTTTTCTATAGCCACCCGAAGATTCAGGAAGTGCAGGTCATCGGTGTGCCGGACGACCGCTTTGGCGAAGAACTGTGCGCCTGGATCAAGCTGCGCGATGGTGAAACGGCCAGTGTGGACGATATGCGTGCCTTCTGTCAGGGGCAGATCGCCCATTACAAGATTCCGCGCTACATCGAGTTTGTCGACAGCTTTCCCATGACCATTACCGGCAAGATCCAGAAGTTTGTCATGCGCCAGCAGATGAAGGAAAAGCTGGGGCTGAGCGATGCCCGTACCGCCTGATGCGAGGTGGATCAAGCCTTGTGCGAAATGGCCCCGACGTGTCGGGGCTTTTTTCGATACAATGCGGCCAATTCATTCTGACCGCTAGGAGCGCACCATGACTGATATCGTATTCAATGACGCCGATCTGGCCCGGCTGGAACAGTTGCTGACGCCCCTGTCGATCAGTGGCAGTACCATGCGTCCCGACGAAGTCCAGGGTTTCTTCGCGGCATTGGCCAGCGGCCCGGATGCCCCGGAGCGCGCCATGTGGCTGGCCGAGGTGCTGGGTGATGCTCCTGCTTTTGAAAATGCCGATGAAAAGGCCGAGCTGGAAGCCCTGTTGCAAAAGCTGTTCGATGTCACCGCGCATGTGCTGGCCGATGGCCGCGAGCTGGACCTGATCCTCTACGCCGATGAGGACAGCGACGACGACGAAGCCGACTACTGGCCCTGGTGCAATGCCTATCTGTATGCGCTGGACGTGGTCGATACCGACTGGTTCGAAGCCGCCGACGATGAAGGCTTCGAAGACCTGCTGATGCCTATCCTGGTATTGGGCGGCATGTTCGAGGAAGAAGACGGCGAAGACCTGGTCACCTTTACCGACGAGGAAAAGGACGACTGCAAGGAACAGCTGCCCGAGGCACTGATTGCCGTGTTCAACTACTGGCGTGCCAAGGCCCAGGCGCCGGCCACCGTACGCCGTGAAGGCGACAAGGTTGGCCGCAACGATCCCTGCCCCTGCGGCAGCGGCAAGAAATACAAGGCCTGCTGCGGTAGCAACTGATTGTATTGCCAGTCCAGCGCTGGTGAATGCCATACCTGAAAGCCTCCATGCGGAGGCTTTTTCTTTTACTGGTCAATTGGATGGGCGGTCGATGATTCAAGACTGCTGCAGATAGGCCATGAATATCCGTTGTTCTTCGCTGAGTGGTTCGTGCTTGCGTGTCAAAATGCCAAAAGGCGGCAGCGGTATGCTCACGCTGATCGGCAAGATCTGCACGATACCCATGTCGAGATAATCCTGCAGGGCGGATTCGGATAACAGCATCACCGCATTGCTGCGTTGAATCAGTTGCAGCATGGCATAAACCGAATTGCTCTCGATAATATTGCCAGGCAAGGGCAGGCATGCTTCGCGCAGATATTGCTCCAGCGCCATGCGTGCCGGGCTGGATGGTGCTTGCAATATCCATGGCCAATCGCGCAGCAGCGCTGGCCATTCGATATGGTTTTCTTTTAGCAAGGCATGGTTTTTAGCCACCACAATCCGCAGTATTTCATTTCCCAATGGCGAAAAACAGAAATCCTCATCGGCCATGTCCGGGCTGCGCCTGGCAATGGCCAGGTCGATGCGGCCTTGCTCCAGCAGGCTGACTACCTCGTCGCTGGTATCGCCCATCACGCGGATATACAGGCGTGGCCGGTCCTGTTTCAAACGGGCAATTGCCTCCATGATCAATGCCGGTGCCGCACCGATGATGGCGCCGACTGACAGATAGCCCAATCCTTCCTTCTTTTGCCATGCCAGCTTTTCCATGCAGCCTTCCAGATGGTGCAGGCTGAGGGTGGCAAACTGGATCAGCACCCTGCCCAGCGCCGTCGGCAGCATGCCACGCGGCAGCCGCTCGAACAGCCGGCAGTCAAACATATCCTCGATTTCCTGCAGCATGCGGCTGGCCGCCGGTTGCGACATATACATGCCTTCCGCTGTGCGTTTCATGTTCTGGTTATTGCCCAGTAACAGCAGCATCTGCAAATGCTTGTAGCGCAAGCGCTGCAATAAATGGCGGTGCTGTGCTGATGGCAGGTGGGTGGTTTTATCCATAAGCAGAAGGTATCACCGGTTAATTAAATGTAATTGGATGGTTTGGCGAGTATGACTTAGTTTTGCTGCTGCCGCATTTTGGTCGGGCGTAATGGATGGCCTGATATTGACCGATACTATTTAAGATATTTCCCGGTTTTGGGTCTTGTCCTGTTTTGATCGGTTTTTTATTACTGGCTGAAATTAATTTCGCAAGATGTTCATGCAAATTCATTTCTGATACTGGTTTTGTCTGATCAGATTGCATGGCGACATTTACCGCTGGAGCAGCACCTTATGAAGCAAACCCCGCTTATCAAACACCTTCGTGCTTTTACCCTGCGCGGTGGCGGTGCCGATTATCACGATCAGGCCGATGGCCACTGGATAGACGACCATATCGCCACGCCCATGTCCAAATATCCGTCCTACCGGCAAAGCCGGCGCAGCTTTGGCATCAATGTGCTGGGCACCCTGGTGGTGGAGGTGGAGGACAGTGCCGGCAATGTCGGCTTTGCCGTGACGACGGGTGGCGAGCCGGCGGCATTTATCGTCGAGCGTCATCTGGCCCGCTTTGTCGAAGGGGCCAAAGTCAGTGATATCGAACGCATCTGGGACCAGATGTATTACGGCACGCTGTTTTACGGGCGCAAGGGCCTGGTGCTCAACGCCATCTCCGGGGTGGACCTGGCCTTGTGGGATTTGCTGGGCAAAGTGCGGCAGGAACCGGTGTACCAAATGCTGGGTGGGGCGGTGCGCGACGAATTACAGTTTTATGCCACCGGCGCGCGGCCTGATCTGGCCCGTGACATGGGGTTCATCGGCGGCAAAATGCCGCTGCACCATGGGCCGGCAGAGGGGGAGGAGGGCCTGCAAAAAAACCTGGCCTTGCTGGCCGGCATGCGTGAGCGGGTAGGGCGTGATTTCTGGCTGATGATTGACTGCTGGATGAGCCTGGACCTGAACTACGCCACCCGGCTGGCGCAGGCGGCACAAGAATATGGCCTGAAATGGATAGAAGAAGCACTGCCGCCAGACGACTACTGGGGCTATGCCGCACTGCGCCGCCAACTGCCGCCCGGCATGTTGTGCACTACCGGCGAGCACGAAGCCACGCGCTGGGGCTTTCGCATGCTGCTGGAAATGGGCTGCTGCGACATCATCCAGCCCGATGTCGGCTGGTGTGGCGGCATCACCGAGTTAGTGAAAATCTCCGCCCTGGCCGATGCACACCAGGCGCTGGTGATTCCACATGGCTCCAGCGTGTACAGCTATCACTTTGTCGCCACCCGGCATAACAGCCCGTTCGCCGAATTCCTGATGATGGCACCGCAGGCGGATCAAGTCGTCCCGATGTTCAGTCCGCAGCTCTTGCATGAACCGGTGCCGGAACACGGCCGCATGCGCGTGTCGCGGCTGGATCGGCCCGGCTTCGGTGTGGAGCTTAATCCCGCCTGCGCCTTGCACCGCCCCTACCTGCACACTCCGGGAGGCTGAGATGACGCATGGACAAGCACTTTGCACACTGGCTTTCCGCATGCAGTTGTTTCCGGGGCAAGCCGAGGAATATCAACGGCGTCATGCCGCCATCTGGCCGGAACTGAAAACCGCCCTGCTGGATGCCGGCATTGTCGAGTACCGCATTTTTCATGATGACCATGATGACGCCTTGTTTGCCGTGCTGTACTGCCGGCAGCCCGACAGGCTGGCGGAACTGCCCAGCCTGCCGGTGATGCAGCAATGGTGGGCCCATATGGCCGACATCATGGAGACCCAGCCGGACCTTTCGCCGGTACAGGTAGGCTTGCACAGCATGTTTGTGCTGAGCACGGGGGAGGGGCCGCCATGCGCATCGTAGACGCCCATTGCCATTTCTGGTGGCTGCAAGGCAAGCAGTACCCCTGGCTGAGCCGGCGCCAGCCGAATCTGTTGGGAGATTATGCCGCGCTGGCACGCGATTTCAGGCTGGAAGATTTGCGGCAGCTGGCCGAGCAGGCCGATATCGAGCTGGCCGGGGTGGTGCATGTCGAAGCCAATGCGACGGATGCGCTGGAGGAAACCCGGCAACTGGAGCAGATGCTGGACTTCTCCGGCAAGCAGTTGCCCGTTGTGTTGCTGCCCTTTCTCGATCTGGCCAGCCCACAGGCGGCGGATCAGCTGGCCCGGCAACTGGCCGCTTCCACCCGCGTGCGTGGTGTGCGGCAGATTCTGAATGTCCATGCCGATCCGCAGTTCGACTACGTAGGCCGCCACTATATGCGCGAGACGCAATGGCAGCTGGGCATGGCCCTGCTGGAGCGCCACAAGCTGATCTTCGAATTGCAAATCTACCCCTCACAAATGCTGGAGGCCGCTGCACTGGCGCGGCGTTATCCGGGGGTGCGCTTTGCGCTGAACCATGCCGGCATGTATGTGGATCGCCACGCTCCGGCCGGCTGGCGCATGTGGCGCGATGGCATGCGGGCGCTGGCAGCCTGCCCGAATGTGCAGGTGAAACTGAGCGGTTTCGGCATGCTCGACCACCACTGGACCGAGGACAGTCTGCGGCCGCTGGTGTACGAGGCCATCGACGCCTTTGGCAGTGCACGTTGCATGTTTGCTTCCAATTTCCCGGTATGCAGCCTGTACACCTCCTATCGCCGGCTATGGCAAGCCTATGACCATTTGCTGGCACAGGCGGCATCCCATGAGCGGCGTGCCATGTTTGCCGACAACGCCTGGCGTTTCTACCAATTGGGAGGCTAGTCAGATGGCCATCATTCTGCTGGGTCTGTTGTTCCATTTCATCGGCTCGTTTTCATCCGCCAGTTTTTACCTGCCCTATCGCAGCGTCCGGCTGTGGTCCTGGGAAAACTTCTGGCTGCTGGGCGGCTTGTTTTCCTGGCTGATTGCCCCGTGGCTGGCGATTCTCCTGACCATTCCCGGCTTTGCTTTCATTCTGGAAACGGCGGAGCGGGCGACGCTGGGATGGACTTACTTCTTCGGCGTGTTATGGGGCATTGGCGGCCTCACCTTTGGCCTGGCCATGCGCTATATCGGCCTGTCGCTGGGCATGTCCATCATCATGGGCCTGACCTCGGCGCTGGGTGCCCTGATGCCGCCGCTGTTCAATGACCTGTTCGGGCGCGAGGATGGATTGCGGCTAAGCCAGATGCTGCTCAGCAGCGGCGGGCAGATGGTGCTGCTGGGCGTGCTGGGCTCGCTGATCGGCATCGTGTTGTGTGGCCTGGCCGGCATGCGCAAGGAGCGCGAAGTCGATCTGGCAACCAAGCAAAGTGCGGTTCAGGAATTCAATATGAAAAAGGGCATCGCCGTCGCCCTGGTGTCCGGTTGCCTGAGCGCCTGCTTCAGTTATGGCATCAACGCGGGCAAGCCACTGGCACTGGCCGCAGTGAGCCAGGGGGCCAACTCCCTGTTCATGAACAACCTGACCTTTGCCGTCATCATGCTCGGTGGCCTCACCACCAATGCGCTGTGGTGTCTGCGCCTGTCCTTGCGCCGTCGCAGTCTGGGCGAGTTCGTCAATCGCAATACCCCCTTGCTGCGCAATTACCTGCTGTGCGCGCTGGGCGGCTTGCTGTGGTATTTGCAGTTCTTCTTCTACGGCATGGGCGAGAGCCGCTTGCACAACCCCACCAGCTCCTGGGTGCTGCACATGTCTTTCATCATCCTGATTTCCAATATCTGGGGTGTCTGTCTGGGCGAATGGCGTGGCACGGCGCCGCAAACCCGCCGCACCTTGTTGCTGGGCATCGTGGTCATCATTGCCGCCATCGGCCTGGTGGGTTTTGGTAGTGCCGACCATTAAGGGCGGCTGGCACAAGGGGATTTGTCCTTGGTCCTGGCCTGTGGTGGTGAGCATGGGGTCAAGGGTTTGCTGTAGCACATCGGGCTTGTATCGCCGGTATTCCTGAGGAGACAAAGCGATGTTGTTAGCAGGTAAGCGAGTGGTGATTACCGGGGCGTCCCGTGGCATAGGGCGGGCCATTGCACTGGGCTGTGCCCGCCATGGGGCGGATGTGATGCTGGGCCACAGCGGCCGCAGCAATGAGGATGACATCCTGACCCTGCGTCAGCAGATTGAGGTTCTGGGGCGCAAGGTGGCTGATCTGGCCGGCGATATCGGCGACCCCGATACCGGTGCCGCGCTGATCGCCGGTGCCGTGGAGCAGCTGGGCGGAGTGGATGTCTTTATCAGCAATGCCGGCATCTGTCCCTTTCACGCCTTTCTGGACATGCCGCGCGAGACCTATTACCGCACGGTGAATACCAATCTCAATGGGGCCTATTTTGCCGTACAGGCGGCCGCACGGCAGATGCAGCAGCAGGGCGAGGGCGGCGCCATCATCGCGGTCAGCTCCATCAGTGCCCTGGTGGGCGGCGCCATGCAGACGCACTACACCCCCACCAAGGCCGGTTTGCTGTCGCTGATGCAGTCCTGCGCCATTGCCCTGGGGCCGCTTGGCATCCGTTGCAATGCCTTGCTGCCGGGCACCATAGAAACCGACATCAACCGCCAGGATCTGGCCGATCCGCACAAGCGCAGCTATATGCAAAACCGCATCCCGCTGGGGCGGCTGGGACAGCCGGAAGATCTGGTCGGCCCGGCGGTGTTCCTGGCCTCGGACCTGGCGCGCTATGTCACCGGGGCCAGCCTGCTGGTGGATGGTGGCATGTATGTCAATCTGCAATAGGAGTTGCCGATGCAGCTGAATCCTTTCAAATCTGCTTTAGGGCAACTGCCCTCATCTGTTCCCTTGTACGGCATCTGGGCGGGCACCGCTTCGTCTTATGTGGCAGAAATCCTGGCGACCACCGGTCACGACTGGATTCTGCTGGATGGCGAGCATGCCCCCAATACCCTGGCCGACCTGTTGCCGCAATTACAGGCGGTAGCCGCCTATCCGGTCCATCCCGTGCTACGCATTCCCAGCCATGACCCGGTGCTGATCAAGCAGGTACTGGATATCGGTGCGCAAACGCTGATGGTGCCGATGGTGGAGACGGCGGCGCAGGCCGCGGCCCTGGTGCGGGCCATGCACTATCCGCCAGCGGGGAGTCGCGGTGTCGGTGGCGGGCTGATCCGCGCCGCCCGCTGGGATGCCGTACCGGACTACATTCGCCAGGCAGCGCAGTCGCTCTGCCTGGTGGTGCAGATCGAATCTCCCCTCGGCGTGGCAAACGCGGCGCAGATCGCTGCTGTGGACGGCGTGGATGCCATCTTTATCGGCCCGGCGGATTTATCCACCAGCATGGGCCACGCGGGGGATGCCAGCCATGCCGATGTCCAGCACGGCATCCGCCACACCATTGCCTGCTGTCTGGAGCAGGGCAAGGCCTGCGGCATTCTGGCGCCCAATGAGCAGGATGCCCGGCGCTATGCCGAGTGGGGCTGCAGCTTCATGGCCATCAGCATCGACATCCCCCTGTTGCGTCAGGCCGCGCTGGCCAGCCTGGCACGCTTCCGCGCCTGCCCCGGCCCGCTTGGCAGCAGCCATGCTTATTAGCCCAGCGCTGGCGGCGGCATTGCAGCGCTGCGGCAGCACCATCACTTATCAGGAGCATTCTGATGTCCGACATTCTGCAATTGCAGCATTACATCAACGGCCATTTTGTTGCAGGCCACGATTACCATGCGGTGCACAATCCGGCTAAAGGCACGCTGCTGGCTTACTCGCCACAGGCTTCGGCAGCGGAGGTGGCCGAGGCGATGGCCGCAGCGCGCGCCGCCCAGCGCGCTTGGGCAGCGCGCCCGGCCATCGAGCGCGCCGGTTTTCTGCGCAGTATTGCCACGCTGATTCGCCAGCAAGCAGAGGCGCTGGCCCATACCATTAGCGCAGAACAAGGCAAAACCCTGGCGCTGGCCAACATTGAAGTGCACTTTACGGCCGATTACCTGGACTACATGGCCGAGTGGGCCAGACGCATCGAAGGCGAGGTCATCAGCAGCGACCGTGCCGGCGAGCAGATTTTCCTGCTGCGCAAGCCGCTGGGCGTGGTAGCCGGCATCCTGCCCTGGAATTTTCCTTTCTTTCTGATTGCCCGCAAGATGGCGCCGGCCCTGCTGACCGGTAATAGCATCGTGATCAAGCCCAGCGAGGAAACGCCGATCAACTGCCATCTGTTCAGCCAGCTGGTGGCGCAGTCAGCTTTGCCGGCCGGGGTGTTCAATGTGCTGTATGGCCAGGCACAGACCGGGGCTGAGCTGGCCGGTAGTGCTGCCGTCGACATGATCAGCTTTACCGGCAGCGTGGCGACCGGTGCGCGCATTGCGGCCGCGGCGGCGCCGCATATCACCAAACTGAATCTGGAGCTGGGTGGCAAGGCACCGGCCATCGTGCTGGCCGATGCTGATCTCGATCTGGCAGTCAGGGCCATCCACGCCTCACGGGTCATCAATACCGGCCAGGTGTGTAACTGTGCCGAACGGGTGTATGTCGAGCGCAAGGTGGCAGATGCTTTCATCGACAAGATAGCCAGCGCCATGGCGGCAACCCGCTATGGCGATCCGCTGGCAAGGCCGGATATCGACATGGGGCCGCTGATCAACCGTCAGGCACTGCAAAGGGTGCAGGCCAAGGTGGCGCAGGCGCTGCAGGAGGGGGCGCAGTTGATTACCGGTGGTCAGGTGGCCGAGCTGGGGGCCGGTTTCCACTTCCAGCCCACGGTGCTGGCGGCATGTCATGGGCAGATGGACATCATGCGGCAAGAGATTTTCGGCCCGGTATTGCCCATACAGGTGGTGGACAGCCTGGAGGAGGCGATTGCCCTGGCCAATGACTCGAGCTACGGCCTCACTTCATCCCTCTACACCCGTGATCTGGGCAAGGCGATGCAGGCGATGCGCGAACTGGATTTTGGCGAGACCTACATCAACCGGGAAAATTTCGAGGCAATGCAAGGTTTCCATGCAGGGGTCCGCCAATCCGGCATCGGCGGGGCCGATGGCAAGCATGGCCTGTACGAATACACCCATAGCCATGTGATTTATTTGCAGTCCTGAGCGGGCTCAGGCTGCGCGCCCTGTGCTTTCCCGGCCGGTCATGCAAAAAGCATGGCAGGCCGGAATGGTTTTGATTAGAATGAAAAACGAGAGTACGAGCTCTCTTTTTTTCATTCCTTTATTTACAAGCCCGGTTTTCCGGGCTTTTTTTTGTGCGGGCGGTTCCGTCACGACAATCCGCGCCGCACAAAAAAACGGCCCCGCAGGGCCGTATCAGTGGAGTCGAACAAGCAATCAGAAGGCGAAGTGTTCCTCATCCAGCGCCATCAGCGGCGCAGCACCACCCTTGATGCGGGCCAGCAGGGTGTGCACTTCGGGGAAGAGCTTGGCCATGTAGAAGCGGCCGGTGGCAATCTTGGCCTGGTAGAAGGCATCATCGCCCTGGCCCAGGCGGGCGTGCGCCACTTCTGCCATGCGCGCCCACAGCCAGGCATAGCTCAGATGGCCGATCAGGCGCAGATAGTCGCTGGCTGCCGCGCCGGCTTCGTCCTTGTTCTGCAGGCTGGCCATGCCGATGCCCATGGTGATTTCGCCCACATCCTTCATCAGCTTGCTCAGTGGCGCGATATATTCGGCCAGCTTGTCATTGCCTTCATTGGCCTGGCAGAACTGGTGAATCTGCTTGGTGAACTTGCGCAGCTTCTGGCCCTGATCCAGCAATACCTTGCGGCCCAGCAGGTCGATGGCCTGGATGCCATTGGTGCCTTCATAAATCTGCGAAATGCGGCAGTCACGCACCAGTTGCTCCATGCCCCATTCACGAATGAAACCGTGGCCACCGAACACCTGCATGCCCATATTGGCGGCCTCATAGCCATTGTCGGTCATGAAAGCCTTGGCCACCGGGGTGAGCAGGGCCACCAGATCGGCCGCATCCTGGCGGGCGGCGGCATCCGGGTGCTTGTCCTCGATATCCAGTTGCAGGGCGAGCAGGGCAGTCAGTGCGCGGCCGGCCTCGGTATAGGCTTTCTGGGTCAGCAGCATGCGGCGCACGTCCGGATGCACGATGATGGGGTCGGCTGCCTTGTCCGGACATTTGGCTCCGGTGAGGGCACGCATTTGCAGCCGCTCACGGGCATAGGCCAGCGCACCCTGGAACGAGGCTTCGCCAATGCCCAGACCCTGCATGCCGCAGCCCAGGCGGGCGGCGTTCATCATGGTGAACATGCAGGACAGGCCCTTGTTGGCTTCGCCAATCAGATAGCCTTTGGCACCATCCAGATTGATCACCGCCGTGGCATTGGCCTTGATGCCCATCTTGTGTTCCAGGCTGCCGCAGGCCACCGGATTGCGGCTGCCGTCGGCGTGGTACTTCGGCACGATGAACAGGGAAATGCCCTTCACATCCTTGGGCGCATCTGGCAAACGGGCCAGCACCAGGTGGATGATGTTGTCGGACAGGTCGTGTTCGCCGGCCGAGATGAAAATCTTGGTGCCGGTAATGCTGTAGCTGCCGTCGCCATTCGGTTCGGCGCGGGTTTTCAGCAAGCCCAGGTCGGTGCCGCAATGCGGTTCGGTCAGGCACATGGTGCCGGTCCAGCTGCCGTCCACCAGGCGCGGCAGATAGGTGGCTTTCTGTTCTGCCGTGCCATGGGCGTGGATGGCGGCATAAGCGCCATGCGACAGGCCGGGATACATCGACCAGGCCACATTGGACGAGCACTGCATTTCCATGATCGGGAAAGCCAGCGATTTGGGCATGCCCTGGCCACCATAGGCCGGGTCACAGTCCAGTGCCGGGAAACCCAGCTCGCAATACTGCTTGTAGGCTTCCTTGAAGCCCGGCGGGGTGGTGACCGCCTTGGTGCTGGGGTCGAACTGGCAGCCTTCTTCGTCGGCCTGGCGGTTCAGCGGGGCCAGTTCGCTTTCACAAAACTGGGCAGCGGCTTCCAGGTAGGAAGTGAAGATGTCCTGGGTGGCTTCCTCGTAGCCGGGCAGGGCGGGGATGATGTCCTGTACCTTGATCAGTTCGTTGAGCACAAAGTCAAAGTCGCGCAGCGGGGCTTTGTATGCGGGCATGGGGTCTCTCCTGTTGGTTGCGCTGCCCGGGTTTTCCGGGTCGAATGGCTGGTGTGGGCAGGGGGTGATGTTACGCCCACTTAATTCAAACGCTTGTTTAATTTATTCCGCGGCGTTTGACAACCTCTTTTATCTGCGCCGTCCTCGCGGTGTGGCATTACGACAACGGGAAAGTGGCTGGCCATGCGTTGCTTGCGAACAACAATCCGCCGTCTCAGTGCTTACCGGCATCAGCTGTTGAGCCGCCCTGGCCTGGGCTGGCTGGGGCGCTGGCTGGACCAGCCAGCCTGCTGGGCGGTGCAGCGGCGCAAGGTGGCGCAGGGCGTGGCGCTTGGTCTGCTCACCGGTTTGCTGCCGGGTCCACCCAAACGGCTGGCCACCGTGCTGCTGGCGCTGTGTCTGCGCGTCAATCTGCCGGCCGCCTTGCTGGCCACGCTGTACAGCAATCCGCTCACCATCCTGCCACTTTATTTTCTGGCCTATTCCTGTGGACTGCTGTTACTGGGTGAGCCGGCTGCAGGTACAATGAGCCAGCCTCCATCCTGGGAGGCGCTGCCGCTTGAGCAGTGGGCATTGCAGCTGGCGCACTGGTTGCTGTCGCTGGGCTGGCCCCTCTTGCTCGGTTTGCTGGTCATGGGGCTGGGTCTGGCCTTGTGCGGCTATGTCTTGGTGATGCTGGGCTGGCGCTGTGCCGTGATTCGAAACTGGAAAAACAGAAAGGCAGCACGTGGATCTTGTTGAAAAGAAACTGCAGTCGGAGCTGGTGTATGAGGGGGGCTTTCTCAAGGTACACAAGGACAAGGTACTGCTGCCGGATGAGTCGCATGCCAGCCGCGAGTACATCCTGCACCCCGGTGCCGTGGCCATCCTGGCGCTGACGCCGGACCGGCAACTGGTGCTGGAGCGGCAATACCGCTATCCGGCCGGCCGGGTGTTTCTGGAGATTCCTGCCGGCAAGATCGATCCCGACGAAGCACCAGAGCAGACGGCCCGCCGCGAGCTGCTGGAAGAAACCGGCTACCAGGCGGCCAGCTGGCGTTATCTGGGGACGGCCTATCCCTGCATCGGTTATTCCAACGAACAGATCAGCTACTACCTGGCCGAAGGGCTGCAAGCCGGCGAACGGCAACTAGACGAAGGCGAGTTTCTCGAGGTGCTGACCCTGCCGCTGGAGCAGGTGATGCAGATGGCGCTGTCCGGTGAAATCTGCGACAGCAAATCCATTGTCGGCCTGCACTGGCTGGCCGCCTACCTGGATGGGAGACTGCCCGGTGCCGCCGTTTGATCCTTACCATGAACGCCGTGGCGCGCGCCGCTTGCAGATGGGGTGCAAGGCCCGCATCCGCTCGCTGCACACCGGCGAAACCCACTATGGCGAATGTGTCGACCTGTCGGTAGACGGCATGGCCTTTCGCTCGTCCTATGTACCGCAGCATGGTGAGCGCTTGTCGGTCATTGTGCTGGCCCCCGCGCTGGGTGGCTTGCCAGGCAAGCCGCTGGAGGCCGAGGTGGAAGTGCGCCGCTGCAATGAGGTCAAGCGCGGGCAGGTCTATGAAATCGGCACGCGCATTATCGAGCGCAAGAGCTGAAACATCTGCTTGCAAATTGATACATTATTCTTTCAGGCAGAGTCATCTGCCTGATGTTTTTGTATGTGCATGATTTAAAACATTTATTTTCTTAAAATGCCAGCTGGGAATTTAACAGCTTAGTTTTTTCTTTGGTCATATCAAGATATTTCTCAATAAAATTCAGTGACTTACCAGGCTGTTATGCCGAAAGTCCTGATTGCCTCGCTTTTATTCTTGCTCCTTGGCGCATGTGCTATACCCAGAAAAAGAGAATCTGAAAACCAGTCAGTACTCTAATTTTGCCAGGGGAATGCGGGTGCACCATGCACGCCGTGCGCGCCCCTGCAACCAGCCAGGAGAGAGCCATGCACCCGGACATCTTGAGCCACTACGCCTCCCGTTACGACAAGACGCGTGAAGAGGAATACACCATCCAGGAGTATCTGGAGATCTGCAAACGAGATCCAGCTGCTTATGCCACGGCTTCCGAGCGCATGCTGGCCGCCATTGGCGAACCGGAACTGGTGGATACCCGTCACGACCAGCGTCTGTCGCGCATCTTTTCCAACAAGGTCATCAAGGTCTATCCCGCCTTCCGCGAGTTTTACGGCACCGAGGAAGTGATCGAGCAGGTGGTGGCCTATTTCCGCCATGCCGCCCAGGGGCTGGAAGAAAAGAAACAGATTCTCTACCTGCTGGGGCCTGTGGGTGGCGGCAAGTCGTCGATTGCCGAAAAGCTGAAGGAGCTGATGGAGCAGGTGCCCTTCTATTGCCTGAAAGGCAGCCCGCTGAACGAGTCGCCGCTGGGCCTGTTCAATGTGGAAGAAGACGGTGCCATTCTGGAAGAGGAATTCGGCATTCCGCGCCGTTATCTCAAGACCATTCCCAGCCCGTGGGCGGTGAAACGCCTGCACGAATTCAATGGCGACATCGGCCAGTTCAAGGTGGTGAAACGCTACCCGTCGGTACTGCGGCAGATTGCCGTGGCCAAAACCGAGCCGGGTGACGAGAACAACCAGGACATCAGCTCGCTGGTGGGCAAGGTGGACATCCGCAAACTGGAAAAATACGCCCAGGACGACCCGGATGCCTACAGCTACTCCGGTGGCCTCTGCCTGGCCAACCAGGGTCTGCTGGAATTCGTGGAAATGTTCAAGGCCCCCATCAAGGTGTTGCACCCGCTGCTGACCGCCACCCAGGAAAGCAATTTCAAGGGTACCGAAGGCTTTGGCGCCATTCCGTTTGATGGCATCGTGCTGGCCCACTCCAATGAATCGGAGTGGAAGCAGTTCCGCAACAACAAGAACAACGAGGCCTTCCTCGACCGTATCTATATCGTCAAGGTGCCGTACTGCCTGCGCGTGACCGAAGAGATCAAGATCTACGACAAGCTGATCCGCAACTCTTCCCTGGGCAATGCGCCGTGCGCACCGGGAACGCTGAAGATGATGGCGCAGTTTGCCATTCTGTCGCGGCTGAAGGAGACCGAAAACTCCAGCCTCTTCAGCAAGATGCAGGTGTATGACGGGGAGAATCTGAAAGACACCGATCCCAAGGCCAAGTCGCTGCAGGAGTATCGCGACTATGCCGGGGTGGACGAGGGCATGAATGGCCTGTCGACCCGCTTTGCCTACAAGATCCTGTCCAAGGTGTTTAACTTCGACAACCAGGAAGTGGCGGCCAACCCGGTGCACCTGCTGTATGTGCTGGAACAGCAGGTGGAGCGCGAGCAGTTCCCGGCCGAGCAGGAGCAGAAGTACCTGACCTTCCTGAAAGAGTATCTGGCGCCCAAGTATGTCGAGTTCATCGGCAAGGAGATCCAGACCGCCTATCTGGAAAGCTACTCGGAATACGGCCAGAACATTTTCGACCGCTATGTCACCTTCGCCGACTACTGGATTCAGGACCAGGAATACCGCGATCAGGACACCGGCGAAATCTTCGACCGCACCTCGCTCAATGGCGAACTGGAGAAAATCGAAAAACCGGCCGGGATTTCCAATCCCAAGGACTTCCGCAACGAAATCGTCAATTTCGTGCTGCGCGCCCGGGCCAATAACGGCGGCAAGAACCCGACCTGGACCAGCTATGAAAAGCTGCGCACGGTGATCGAGAAGAAGATGTTCTCCAATACCGAAGAGCTGCTGCCGGTGATTTCCTTCAATGCCAAGGCCAGCGTGGAGGATGCCAAGAAGCACGAAGACTTCGTCAACCGCATGGTGGAAAAGGGCTACACCGCCAAGCAGGTCCGCCTGCTGTGCGAATGGTATCTGCGGGTGCGCAAGTCCTCCTGAGCAAGCGCCGGCAGCCGGGTGGCGACACGCGGCTGTCCGGCACCGATTCTGGTCCGGCCTGTCTAAAAGGATAGGGTCCGGCTTGGCCCGGATGGCTGCGGGTGGACAAAGCGGTGGTCGTGTCGATCGACCTGCCGGGCCGCAGGAGACAACAGCGAGGTTGCCATGTCCCACATCATAGACAGACGCCTGAACGGCAAGAACAAGTCCGCGGTCAATCGCGAGCGTTTCTTGCGCCGCTTCAAGGCGCAGATCAAGGAAGCCGTTTCGCGTGCGGTGAAGGGGCGCAGTATCACCGATATCGAGAGCGGCGAAAAAGTCTCCATTCCGGTCAAGGATATTTCCGAGCCGGTATTTCACCACGGCCAGGGCGGCGTGCGCGAGCAGGTGCATCCGGGCAATGAGGAATTCATCCGGGGGGATCGCATTCAACGCCCGCAAGGTGGCGGTGGCGGCGGAGGGGGCGGCAAGGCCAGCCAGGATGGCGAAGGTGAGGACGACTTCGTGTTCGAGCTGTCGCGCGAAGAATTCCTCAATGTGTTCTTCGACGACCTGGCCCTGCCCAACCTGATCAAGACCCAGCTGATGGGGGTGGAAGAACTCAAGCAGGTGCGTGCCGGCTATACCAATGACGGCACCCCGGCCAATATCAGCATCGTGCGCTCCCTGCGTGGCGCACTGGCGCGGCGGGTGGCCATGGCCGCGCCGACCCTGGCCAGCCTGGGCGAGGCCGAAGAAGACCTGGACCAGTTGCTGGAGTCGGATGAGGAAAGCGCGCTGGAAGTGCGCGACCAGCGCAAGCGCATCCACCTGCTGCGCGAAAAGCTGGCCAGCATCCCCTTCATCGACCCCTTTGATCTGCGCTACAACAACCGCATCAAGCAGCCCAAGCCCACCAGCCAGGCGGTGATGTTCTGCATCATGGACGTATCCGGCTCGATGGACGAGCAGAAAAAGGACATGGCCAAGCGCTTCTTCATCTTGCTCTACCTGTTCTTGCAGCGGAACTACGACAAGATCGAAGTGGTGTTCATCCGCCATCACACCAGTGCGGTGGAGGTGAATGAAGAAGACTTCTTCCATTCGCGTGAAAGCGGCGGGACGGTGGTGTCCTCGGCGCTCAACCTGATGGCGGACATCGTCAAGAAGCGCTACAGCGGCAGCGAGTGGAATATCTATGCCGCCCAGGCTTCGGATGGCGACAACTGGGATAGCGACTCGGCCAATTGCGGCCGCATCATGGACGAACAACTGCTGCCCTATTGCCAGTATTTCGCCTACATCGAAATCACCGAAGGCGAGCCGCAAAACCTCTGGTACGAGTACCTCAAGGTCAAGGAACGCCAGCGGCATTTCGCCATGCAGAAAATCCGCTCGGCCTCCGATATTTATCCGGTATTCCGGGAGCTGTTCAAACGCCAGCCAGCCACGCGCGCCTGAGTGCCAGGGCCGGCCGCCAAGGGGAATGCAGCATGACACCCATTTCCACCGGGTCCGAATGGACCTTCGACCTGATCGAAGAATACGACCGCGCAATCCGCAAGATTGCAGTGGATGAATTCCAGCTGGATGTCTATCCCAACCAGCTGGAGGTGATTACCGCCGAACAGATGATGGATGCCTACTCCTCGGTGGGCATGCCGGTGAACTACCATCACTGGAGCTTCGGCAAGCACTTCGTCGCCACCGAAAAAAGCTACAAGCGCGGCCAGATGGGGCTGGCCTACGAGATCGTCATCAACTCCAGCCCCTGCATTGCCTACCTGATGGAAGAAAACTCCATGACCATGCAGGCGCTGGTGATTGCCCATGCCGCCTATGGCCACAACAGCTTTTTCAAGGGCAATTACCTGTTCCGCGCCTGGACCGACGCCTCGGCCATTGTCGACTACCTGGTGTTTGCCAAGTCCTACATCAGCAAATGCGAGGAGCGCTATGGCATCGACGAAGTGGAAATGCTGCTGGACTCCTGCCATGCGCTGATGAACTACGGCGTGGACCGCTACAAGCGGCCGCAGAAGCTGTCGCTGGCCAAGGAGCAGGCACGGCAGGAGGAGCGCGAGCAATATCTGCAAATGCAGGTCAACGACCTGTGGCGCACCATTCCCAAGCGCGACAAGGACGATGCCAACCGCGAACCAGCGCGCTTTCCGGCCGAGCCGCAGGAAAACCTGCTGTATTTCATCGAAAAATCCGCGCCACTGCTGGAGCCGTGGCAGCGCGAACTGGTACGCATCGTGCGCAAGGTGGCGCAGTATTTCTACCCGCAACGGCAAACCCAGGTGATGAACGAGGGCTGGGCCACTTTCTGGCACTACACCATTCTCAACCGCCTGTACGACAAGGGCCTGGTGACCGATGGCTTCATGATGGAGTTTTTGCAGAGCCACACCAATGTGGTGTACCAGCCACCGGTGACGGCACGCTGGTATAACGGCATCAACCCGTATGCCCTGGGCTTTTCCATGTACCAGGACATCAAGCGCATTTGCGAAGCCCCCACCGAGGAGGACAGGGCCTGGTTTCCCGACCTGGCCGGCACCGACTGGCGCAGCTCGCTGGAATTCGCCATGAAGAATTTCAAGGACGAAAGCTTTATTTCGCAATACCTGTCGCCCAAGCTGATTCGCGATTTCCGCCTGTTTGCCATTCGCGACGACGACCATGAAGACAAGCTGGAAGTGTCGGCCATCCACGATGAAATGGGTTATCGCGATATCCGCAGCAAGCTGGCCGAGCAATACAATCTGGGCTCACGCGAACCCAATATCCAGGTGTGGTCGGTGAATGTGCGGGGGGATCGCAGCCTGACGCTGCGCCATACCATGCACAATCGCCGCCCGCTGGACGAGGGCAGTGCGCAGGAAGTGCTCAAGCATGTCGGGCGCTTGTGGGGCTTTGATGTGCGGCTGGAAAGTGCCGATAGCGATGGCAGCATCACCCAGCGCTTCGAGGTGAAGTCCAGCCTGGATTTGCAGCGGCTGTAGCGGGTCAGCGGGGAGTGTGCGGGACAAAGGCCCGGATGCCGGCATCCGGGCTGATCAATTCCGCCAGACGGATACCGTAAATGGCCTCCAGCTGCGCTTGCTGCATGATGTCGGCGGTGCGGCCAAAGGCGATGCTGCAGCCATCCTGCAGCAGCAAGACACGGTCGGCATGGCGCAGCGCCAGGTTCAGGTCGTGCAGCACCGCCACCACGCCGATGTGCAAGTCCTGCGCCAGCTGCCGCCATTGCACCATCTGGCTGTCGGCAATGGCGAAGTCCAGCGCCGCCGTCGCCTCATCCAGCAATAAATAGCGCTCTGGCTGTGTCGATGCCAGCAACTGGCAGAGTGCGCGTGCCAGATGGGCGCGCTGTGCCTCGCCACCGGACAGGCTGTCCAGCCGGCGTTGGGCCAGCCTGCTGGTGTCCGTCAGGGCCAGTGCCCGCGCCATCGCCGCCGCCTGTTGTGCGGGAGCGGCAAGGTAAGCGCCGGCCGCCACCAGCTCCTGCACCCGCCAGCCGGATGGGGTCGCCGCCTGTTGTTCCACTACCGCGCGCAGGCTGGCCAGCCGTGCCGGGCTCAGCCCCGCCGTATCCTGCCCGCCCAGCCGCACACGGCCACTGTCCGGGCGCAGATAGCCCGACATCACTTGCAGCAGGGTGCTCTTGCCCGCGCCATTGGGGCCGAGGATGACGCACAGCTCGCCAGGCACCGCCTGTAGCGAGACCTGCCAGAGCAGCCGCTTGCCCGCGCGCTGCAAACAGACCTGTTCCAGCTCAAGCACGCGGTGACTCCTGTTCTCGTCGCAGCAGCCACAGGAAAAACGGAGCACCCAGCAGGCTGGTGATGACGCCAACCGGCAGCTCCGCGGGGGCCAGCAGGCTGCGTGCCAGCCAGTCGGCACTGACTGTCAGCCAGGCACCCAGCAGCGGGGCTGCCAGCAGCAGGCGGCGGGCATCACTGCCGGTCAATAGCCGGGTCAGGTGTGGTGCCAGCAAGCCGACAAAGCCGATCATGCCGCAGCTGGACACCACCACACCGGCCGCAATGGAGGCAAGGCAGACCACCAGCCATGCACCACGCTGCAGATCAAAACCCAGATGGAAGGCCGTGGCCTCGCCCAGCTGCAGGGCATTGAGCAAGCGCCAGTGGCGAAACAGGCCCAGCCAGACCAGCGGTGTGGCCAGCAGCAACAGCCAGGCCTGCGGCCATTCGGCACTGGCGAAGCTGCCCATCAGCCAGAAGGTGATGCTGCGCAGGGCGCCATCGGGCAGGGTGGTGATCAGCAGGGTCAGCAGGCTGCCGAGCAAGGCCGCGATGGCCACGCCGGACAGGATCAGCCGGCTGCCCTGGCCATTCGGGGAGGCCAGCAGCCGTATCAGCCATAGCGTCAGCAGGCTGCCGGCAAAGCCGGCCAGCGAAACCGGCAGGATGCCGCCGCCCAGGCTGAGCGCCAACGCGGCGGCCAGGGCCGCCCCGCTATAGATGCCGAGCAGGCCGGGTTCGGCCAGCGGATTGCGAAAGCGGGCCTGGATGGCGGCGCCGGCACTGCTCAGCAGCATGCCGCTGCAGATGGCGACCAGCAGGCGTGGCAGGCGCAGCTGCAACAATAGCTGCAGTTGCAGCGCCGGCAGCGGCTGATTGCCGTGCAGCATGGGGCCGATCAGGCCACTGCCGTGCAGCAGCGAACCGAGGCAAGTCAGCAGCAGGGCGGCCAGCAGGCATTGGCAGAGCAGGGAGAGGCGGATCATCAGGGGGAAAGGGAGCCGGCCGGACGGCCAGGCTCCCGCAGGCCTTAGCGCAGGCCCAGCACGTCTTGCATGTCGAACAGGCCGGACGGCTTGGCCGACAGCCATTTGGCGGCACGTACGGCACCGTTGGCAAAAGTGGCGCGGCTGGAAGCCTTGTGGGTGATTTCCACCCGTTCGCCCAGGGTGGCGAACAGCACGGTATGGTCGCCCACCACATCACCGGCACGCACGGTGGCAAAGCCGATGGTGTTGGGGTCGCGTTCGCCGGTCACCCCTTCACGGCCATACACTGCGCATTCCTTGAGATCACGGCCCAGGGCATCGGCAATCACTTCGCCCATGCGCAGTGCGGTGCCGGAAGGTGCATCCACCTTGAATCGGTGGTGTGCCTCGGTGATCTCGATATCGTAGCCCTCGTTGAGCACCCGCGCAGCCATGTCCAGCAGCTTGAAGGTGAGGTTCACCCCGACGCTGAAGTTGGAGGCAAACACGATGCCGATCTTCTCGGCGGCAGCCTTGATGGCAGCCTTGCCGGCATCATCAAAACCAGTGGTGCCGATGATCATCTGCACGCCGTGCTGCTGGCACTGCTGCAGATAGCCCAATGTGGCTTCCGGACGGGTAAAGTCGATGACGACATCCGCACCGGACAGCGCGGCGGCAAAATCGCTGGAAATCTTCACCCCGGTTTGCTGGCCGATGAACAGGCCGGCGTCCTGGCCGATGAAGTCGGAAGCGGCGCGATCCACGGCGGCATGCAGGCGTGCGCCGGGGGTGGCCAGTACGGATTCGATCAGCGTGCGGCCCATGCGGCCGGCGGCGCCGACGATGACGATATTCAGTTCACTCATTGCTTGGGGGCTTCCTGGGCGGCAGGCTGGGCTTGCTGGACGGGGGCAGAGGCATCAAGCGGCAGGATGGCGCGCTCGGCCGGCTGGGCCGTGCCTTCAACCCGTACCATGGTGTCACCTTCAAAGAATACGGTCAGCAGGGTCTTGTCCACCAGCTTGCCTTGCTTGGTGTCCTGATAGGGGTAATCCCAGCGGTTGTTGTGGAAAGCATCTGTCAGTAGCGGCGTACCCAGCAGGAAACGCACCTGGGAGCGGGTCATGCCGGGCTTGAGCTTGGCCACGGCATCTTCAGTGACATAGTTGCCTTGCTGGATTTCCATCTTGTGGGGGGTAATCCAGTTGATGGGATTCATGGAGGTGCAGCCGGAGAGGGCGATGACGGCAGCGATGATCAGGGCGCGCATGAGACTCCGATGGGCTGAGGATTATATTTAACTGGCGGTGTTAGGCAAAGCCGGAAAAAGGCTTTATCATGCTTCAAAAATCGACCTAATTTATATCACGATGAGCAAAGCCAGTCACCTTAAAGATATCGGCCTGAAAGCCACCGGCCCGCGTCTGAAAATTCTCGACCTGTTCGAGATGACCGATGATCGCCACCTGTCGGCCGAAGATGTCTATCGCAAACTGCTGGCCGAGAATATCGACATCGGTCTGGCCACCATTTACCGCGTGCTGACCCAGTTCGAGCAGGCCGGCATTCTGGTACGCCACCATTTCGAATCCGGCAAGGCCGTGTACGAGCTTAACCAGGGTGGTCACCACGACCACATGGTGTGCGTGAAGTGCGGCAGCGTGATGGAATTCTTCGATCCTGAAATCGAGGCCTTGCAGGATCGCATCGCCGAGCAGCACGGATTTCGCATAGCCGAACACGCGCTGTATCTGTATGGCGAATGCCTGAGCTGCCAGGGCAAAACCGGCAGCAAGTAATGATTCCCTGGCTCGGACACGAGCTGGTTTTTCCTCCGGTTCGTACTGCATTGGCCGAACCGGACGGTTTGTTGGCTGCTGGTGGCGACCTGTCGCCGGCGCGCCTGCTGCTGGGGTACTCCCAGGGCATTTTCCCGTGGTTTTCCGAGGGTGAACCCATTCTGTGGTGGTCGCCGGCACAGCGCATGGTGCTGTTTCCATCCAGGCTGCGTGTCAGCCGTTCGCTGGACAAGACGCTGCGCAATCGCCGCTACCGGGTAACGCTGGACAGCGCTTTCCGGCAAGTGATGGAAGCCTGTGCCGCACCGCGCGCCGGGGCTGCCGGCACCTGGATCATCCAGCCCATGGTGGAAGCCTACTGTCGCCTGCATCAGATCGGAGCGGCACATTCTTTCGAGGTCTGGATGGATGGTGAGCTGGTGGGAGGGCTGTATGGCGTGGCCCTGGGGCGCATGTTTTATGGCGAATCGATGTTTTCCCGCCGCACGGACGCTTCCAAGATCGCCTTTGTCCACATGGCTCGCCACTTGCAGGCGCAGGGTGTGGACATGATCGACTGCCAGATGTATACCCCGCATCTGGCCAGCCTGGGCGCAACGCTGATTCCAAGAGCCGAATTTATTGCTACTCTGAAGAACAAGACGCTTGAACCCCAGGCGGACAGCATGTGGAACTATTGTTTCGACCATGAGCCATCGTGATGCCGGACCGGCGGTTGCCATTCATTTTTATGCCACCGCCCCTTACACCTGCAGTTATCTGGACGGACGCCAGGCGCGCTCGCAAGTGGCGATTCCTGCCGAGGCCATTGATGCCGCGGTTTACAGCCAGCTGGTCAGGCTGGGTTTCCGGCGCAGTGGTCTGTATACCTACCGCCCGTATTGCGACAGTTGCCAGGCTTGCGTGCCGGTACGGCTGCCCGTGGCCAGCTTCACCCCCAACCGCAGTCAGCGCCGCAGCTGGAAGCGCTTGCAGGCCATGGAAGTGCGGCTGCTGCCCTTGCAGTTTCGCCAGGATCATTACCAGCTGTACCGCGACTATCAGCAGTCACGCCATGCCGGGGGCGGCATGGCCGAGGATAATGTGCAGCAGTATTCCGAGTTCATTCTCAAAAGCGGCGTGGACAGCCTGCTGGCGGAGTTCCGGCTGGATGGCGTGCTGAAAATGGTCAGCCTGATCGACCGTCTGGCCGACGGCCTGTCGGCGGTGTACACCTTTTATGATCCGCAGGATGCCCCGGCGGGCTATGGCGTATTCAATGTGCTGTGGCAGGTGGAGCTGGCGCGGGCATGGCAGCTGCCTTATCTGTATCTGGGCTACTGGATTGCCGATTGCCGCAAGATGGCCTACAAGTCGCAGTACCGGCCACTGGAGCAGTTGCAGGACGGCTGCTGGGTGGCAATGGAGCAGGCCGGATAAGCCAGGCCGGTAATGAAAACAGGCTGACCCTGGTCAGCCTGTTTTGCGTATTGCCGCCAGACAGCGATCAGTAAGGGACCACCCGGTCGTTGCCACCGCCAGTCAGTACGCGAACGCGCTGACCGGCAGTCAGCGGGATGTCGGCGTCCTGCACGATGGAAATCATGCGGCCACTGCCATCCAGTTTCACCGTCACTTCCAGAGCATTCTTGCTTCCAATGCTGCGCTGGGCGGCATTGGCACCGAAGCCGCCGGCCAGGGCGCCGACAATGCCACCGGCAATTGAACCGCGGCCACCGCCCAGCTCACTGCCAGCCAGGCCACCCAGGGCGGCCCCGCCCAGGGTCAGCAGTTCGTTGTTCTTGCCTTCCATCTTGACATTGTTCACCGAAACCACGGTGCCCAGTTCTACGGTTTGGGCGCGGCGCATCTGGCCCTGCGAGTAGACTGCAGCGGAGTCGGAGGTGGCGCAGCCGGAGAGCAGGCCCAGCGACAGGCTGCCCAGCATTACCAGGCGAGTCATCTTGTTGAACATATATCCTCCCTCGGATGTCAATTGCGGGTTTGTTGTTGCAGGTGGCGGGCGATCGCCTGGCTGCACTGGGCGATCAGCGGTGGTCCCTGATAGATCAGGCCGCTGTACAGCTGCACCAGTGTGGCGCCGGCTTGCAGCTTTTCTACTGCATCTTCGCCGCTGAGAATGCCGCCTACCCCTATGATGGGCAGGCTGCCGTCTAGTTCACGTGCCAGTTTGCGGATCAGTTGCGTCGAGCGTTCGCGCACCGGTGCACCGGACAGGCCGCCGGCTTCGTCCTGCAGCGGGTGACCGGCGATCTCGCTACGCGACAGCGTGGTATTGGTGGCGATGACGCCATCGATCTGGTGGACGGTCAGCAGGCGGGCGATGTCGGCAATCTGTTCGTCGTCCAGGTCCGGGGCAATCTTCACGGCCAGCGGCACATGGCGGCCATGCTGGTCGGCCAGTTGCTGCTGGCGGGTCTTGAGCGCGGCCAGCAGGCGCGACAGCTCGTCACCCTGCTGCAGCTGGCGCAGGTTCTTGGTATTGGGCGAGGAGATGTTGACCGTGACATAGCTGGCATAGGCATAGACCTTGTCCAGGCAGCTCAGGTAGTCGTCCACCGCGTTTTCAATCGGGGTCACGGCATTCTTGCCGATATTGATGCCCAGCACGCCGTTGAAGCGGCAGTTGCGCACATTGTCGAGCAGGACATCGACGCCGCGGTTGTTGAAACCCATGCGGTTGATGATGCCCTGGTGTTCCGGCACGCGGAACAGGCGCGGTTTGGGGTTGCCATCCTGCGGGCGCGGCGTGATGGTGCCGATTTCCAGAAAGCCGAAGCCCAGCGCCGCCAGTGCGTCGATATGATCGCCATTCTTGTCCAGGCCGGCGGCCAGGCCAACCGCATTGGGAAAGGTCAGGCCCATGGCCTTGACCGGTGCCCGGGTCACGGCCGGAGCGGCCAGGCCAAGCAGGCGCAACTGGTGCGCCTTGTCCAGCAGCTGCAGGGTGTGTTCGTGGGCGGTTTCTGCGTCAAATCTGAACAGCAGAGGGCGCAGAAGCGGGTAGAGCATGAGTGTCTCCGGGATGAATTTGCCCGCTAGTATAACCGGGCAATGGCCCGGAGCCGAAGCCTCACGGTCAAATCCACCCCCGGTCAGGCCGTGTCAGAGTATCTGGCAGGCTTCGTCAAAAGCGAAGCGCGGCGAGCGGGCATGCAGCTTGCCGGCTTCGCCATAGCCCAGGTTGATCAGAACATTGGACTTGAATCGCCCATCGGCAAAGAAGGCCTGGTCGACTCCGGCATTGTCAAAACCCGACATCGGACCGCAGTCCAGCCCCAGCGCGCGTGCCGCCATGATCAGATAGGCAGCTTGCAAGCTGCTATTGCGCGCGGCGGTGGCGGCAATGGCGGCATCGTTGCCTTCAAACCAGCTCCTGGCATCGGCGTGCGGGAACAGCCGTGGCAGGTGCTCATAAAACTGCATGTCCTGCGCCACGATCACGCAGACCGGTGCGGCCATGGTCTTGTCGACATTGCCTTCCATCAGGAAGGGCCGCAGTTTTTCCTTGGCGGCAGCGGTCTTGAGGAAGACGAAGCGGGCTGGCGAGCAGTTGGCGCTGGTGGGGCAGAGCTTGAGCAGGTCAAACAGCTGATGCAGGGTTTCGTCGCTCACCGGACGTTGTTGCCAGTGGCTGTGGCTGCGGGCGTTGTGAAACAGCTGTTCCAGCGCAGTGGCGGATAGCGGGGTGGTCATGGGCTCCTCCTGATTGGTATTGTGCGGGCGTCTGACTATTTGCCGGCCGGGGCGGCTGCCGGTGCCGGGGTGGTGGATGGCTGTGATGGCAGGACCTCTGCCTCGTTCTGGTCTTCGGCCAGCACGGTAATGGACACGCGGCGATTGGTGGCGCGGCCGTCCGGTGTGGTGTTGTCGGCCACCGGCAGGTTTTCGCCCCGTCCTACCGCAACCAGCCTGGCCGGGCTGATGCCGTTTTCCTGAAACAGGCGCACCACGCTGCCGGCGCGCGCGGCGGACAGTTCCCAGTTGGAAGGATAGGTGGCGGTCTTGATGGGGACGTTGTCGGTAAAGCCTTCCACCCGGATCTGGTTGTCCACCTTGGACAGCAGGGCGGCCATGCCGGCCATGATCTGGCGTGACTGGTCGTTGGGCGAGGCCTGTCCCACCGGGAAGAGCGCGGTGTCACGAATATCCACGGTAATGCCCTTGGGGCTCTGGGTGATGTTGACCTGGCCACCCTTGACCAGCGGGTCCATTACCTTGGCCAGGTCGGCGGCCAGCGAGCCGAGTTTGACATTGGGCTCGACATGGTGATCCCCGGTGACCGCCTTGGCGATCGGTTTGGTCTGGGGGACCTGGATCATGGTGTTGGCCCCGCCGCTGGGCGGAGTGGTGTTGATATTGATGGTGGAGCCGCTGCGAAAGGCATCGACAATGGCCGAGGACAGTACCCGGTACTTGCCCTCGTTGACCGAGGAAATGGCGTACATCACCACGAAAAAGGCGAACAGCAGGGTGATGAAGTCGGCATAGGATACCAGCCAGCGTTCATGGTTTTCGTGTTCTTCTTCCTGTCGGCGGCGTCTGCTTGCCATGGGATGCTCCGTGACGGTGAGAGGGTCAGAACAGGCGGGTATTGAACAGGCTGCGCACGCCCCCGGCAAATTCGACGCCTATCTTGCGCGCCACGCGGCTGGACAGGTCATCCTGCTGGGTGTAGTCCACCGTCTTTTCCGCCTTGATGATGTCACGTGCCACCGAACGGGTATTGCCCAGGCCGTCGGCCAGTCCCAGCGGAATGCCCTTTTCGCCTATCCACACCATGCCGGAAAACAGCTGCGGGTCGTTTTTCAGCCGACTGCCGCGGCCATCGCGTACCGCCTTGATGAATTGCTGGTGGATGTCATCCAGCAACTGCTGACGGATGGCTTCCTGCTTGGGATTGGTGGGGGAGAAGGGGTCGCCCATCGCCTTGTTTTCACCGGCGGTTTTCAGGCGGCGCTCCACCCCCAGCTTGTCCATCAGGCCGGTAAAGCCAAAGCCGTCGGACAGCACGCCGATCGAGCCGATGATGCTGGCCTTGTCGACGAAGATCTTGTCCGCAGCCGCAGCGATGTAGTAACAGCCGGAAGCGCACACTTCCTGTACCGTGACATACACCGGGATGGCCGGGTGCAGTTTTTTCTGGCGGCGGATTTCATCATAGGTCATGCCGGACAGTACCGGGCTGCCGCCAGGGCTGTTGGCTTCGATGATGATGCCGCGGGTGCCGCGGTCGGTGTAGGCGTCTTCCAGGGCGGCGCTGAGTTTTTCGGCGGTGTTGTTGTCGCTGTCGATCACGCCATCCAGGCTGATGACGGCGGTGTGGCCGCTGCCAGTGAGGGCCTCGGCCGATTTGTCTTCATTGCGCATAAAGGCAAAGGCCAGCAGGCTGCCGATGATGCCCAGCCACACCAGACGGAAAAAGATTTTCCAGCGGCGGGCACGGCGTTGTTCCACCACGGCGGCCATGGCCAGTTTTTCGACCAGCTGGCGTTCCCAGTTCGGTGTGTCGTTCATTGTGCTTGCCCTGAGTGCGAATGTCGGGAGTCTAGCAAAAATCAGGCCGGCATGACATTCAGCCACACCTGGCCATCTGCTTCATGCAGCGGCAGTGCTTGCAGGCTGTGGCCGCGGCAGGGGCCGCCAACGCAGCGGCCATTATTGGGCAGGTAGAGCGCGCCGTGCATGCTGCACACCAGATACTGGCCGGACAGGTCGAATACATTGCCGTCCTGCAAGTCCAGCTCGATGGGGATGTGGCGGCAGGCATTGATATAGCCATATACCCGGCCCTGGTAGCGCAGCGCCAGGGCGGACAGCGGCTTGCCATCCGCACCGTCCAGCGTGAAGCGCACGGCGCGGCCGCTATCCTGCAAGTCCGTGCTGGCGCAGATCAGTCTAGCCGTGTCAGCAGCCATTGCTGCAACTCCGCAAAGCTGTGGACGATGGCCTGCGGCTGGCACGCCTGCAGCAGCTGCACATCGTGCGCACCATAACTCACGCCAACACCATGCGCACGCGCGTTCAGTGCCATGTTCAAGTCGTGGCTGGTGTCGCCAATCATTACCGTGCGCGCCAGTTCCACGCCCAGTTCGTCGCTGATTTCCTGCAGCATGGCCGGGTGCGGTTTGGAATGGCATTCGTCCACGGTGCGGGTGGCGTCGAACAGCGGCCCCAGCCCGGTTTCCGCCAGCAGGCGATTGAGGCCCACCCGGCTGTTGCCGGTGGCCACCGCCATGAATACGCCACGCTCGCGCAGGGCGTGCAGGCCCTCGCGCACGCCGTCGAACAGCGTCACGCCATCATCGCTGCTGCGGTAATGGCGGATAAAACATTCGGTGAGTGCCTTGTGCTGGGCATCGTCAAGGCCGGGGCAGGCCAGATGCAGCGCCTGGTCCAGCCGCAGGCCGATGACATGGCTGGCTGCCTGGCGCTCCGGCACCGGCAAGCCCAGTTCGCGGCAGGCATTCTGGATGGAATGGGTGATGTGCGCCGTGGAGTCCATCAGCGTGCCATCCCAGTCGAATACCAGCAGGTCGTAGTGGCGTGCCATCAGTTTCTCAGTTTCTTCAGAAAGCCTTCCAGCTCAGCCGGCAACGGCGCTTCCAGCTTCAGCGGCTCGCCGGTGAGCGGATGGGGCAGGCTCAGGCTGCGCGCATGCAGGAACATGCGTTTCAGGCCGCGCTTGGCCAATTCTTTATTAAAGGCGAAATCGCCATATTTTTCGTCACCGGCAATCGGGCAGCCGCTGGCCTGCATGTGCACGCGGATCTGGTGGGTGCGGCCGGTACGCAGATGGGCTTCCACCAGGGTGAAGTCGGCAAAGCGTTCGATGACGCTGAAATTGGTGTGGGCAAACTGGCCATCGTCGCCCTCGGCCACCTTGACGCGACGTTCGCCGTCGGCAGTGTGGAATTTGAACAAGGGCAGCTTGACACTCTTGTTGCTCGGGTCCCAGGAACCCAGCCCCAGCGCCAGATAGCGCTTGTCCGGCACATTGGCGCGCATCATGTCGTGCAGCTTGATCAGTGCCGAGCGCTTCTTGGCCAGCATCAGCAGGCCGGAGGTTTCCCGGTCCAGCCGGTGCACCAGCTCCAGGTATTTCCAGTCGGGATGGGCCTTGCGCAGTTGTTCGATCACGCCAAAGGACACGCCGCTGCCGCCATGCACCGCCACGCCGGCCGGCTTGTCGATCACCAGCAAGGCATTGTCTTCGTATACCACCGGGAAGCTGCCAGGCGGCACCTCATTGACCGGGCGCTCGGCCACGCGGATGGGCGGAATGCGGATCTGGTCGCCCGCCTGGATGCGATAGGACGCATCGATCCGGCCCTTGTTCACCCGGACTTCACCCGAGCGCAAGATGCGATAGATATGGCTTTTGGGCACGCCTTTGAGGATGCGTACCAGGAAGTTGTCCAGCCGTTGGCCGGAATCTCCATCGTCCACGTCAAGAAACGTGACGGAGTCTTTGCGAATGTCAGTCATATTGCTTATACTTCGTGCGCTCGACCGCACATTTCAGTGCGATGACAGCGTTCCGGAAAGCCATGGTCACAGGCAGTATTGCCGCGTGATGCTGCTGCGGGAAAGTGAACCGGCCGGCAGGGTGTTGACCCTGACCTGATGCCGCGTCAACCGGCCGCAGCCAAGGTTAACTCGCTCACCAAAAAGCAGCGATGGTAATGCATTTAGTCGCATAACGCACTCACGAGTATTCCATTTCCTGATGCAGAGCCAGTCAGGAGATCTTGCAGCAAAGTTTGACCCGGCACGCAGCCCTCCAGTTTGTCCAGCTCGCCCGCGATGGCGGGCTGGAAGAAAATTTCCGATGCGCTAATGCGCTCAAACCCTCGGGCCCGTGTGAATTTAGTCAGGAAGTAGGCTTGATATCTCGGTTGTAATGATCTTTATACCAACACTTCTTTCGGAAAGCGCCCATCAATAGCCTCTGGGCCGTCAAATACTGGCTGCATCCCTTGCGTGAGTGCCGCGCAGGGAACGTTTATGAAACGCATGTTGTTTAATGCAACGCAGGCTGAAGAGCTGCGCGTTGCCATCGTCGACGGGCAAAAGCTGGTCGACCTCGATATCGAAACCGTTGGCAAAGAACAACGCAAAGGGAACATCTACAAGGGCATCATCACCCGTATCGAACCCTCCCTCGAAGCGTGCTTTGTCGATTACGGCACCGAGCGCCACGGCTTTCTGCCGTTCAAGGAAGTGTCCCGCTCCTATTTCCAGGGCTATGACGGTGGCCGTCCGCGCATTCAGGACGTGCTGCGCGAAGGCATGGAAGTGGTGGTCCAGGTCGAAAAGGACGAGCGCGGCAACAAGGGCGCTGCCCTGACCACCTATATCAGCCTGGCTGGCCGCTATCTGGTGCTGATGCCCAATAACCCGCGTGGTGGTGGCGTATCGCGCCGCATCGAGGGTGAAGAGCGTCAGGAACTGAAAGACCTGCTGGCCCAGCTGGAAGTCCCCAATGGCATGAGCCTGATTGCCCGTACCGCCGGTATCGGCCGCAATCTGGAAGAACTGCAATGGGACATGGGTTACCTGATGCAGCTGTGGCGCGCCATCGAAGGTGCGGCCGGTTCGCAGAATGCGCCTTTCCTGATCCTGCAGGAAGGCAGCCTGGTGATTCGCGCCATCCGTGACTACTACCATCCGGATATCGGCGAAATCCTGATCGACACCGACGAAATCTACGAACAGGCCCGCCAGTTCATGAGCCACGTGATGCCCAATATGGTGCACCGCGTGAAGCTGTACAAGGATCACGTCCCGCTGTTCTCCCGCTTCCAGATCGAACACCAGATCGAAACCGCCTTCTCGCGCAGCGTGCAGCTGCCGTCCGGTGGTGCCATCGTGATCGACCACACCGAGGCACTGGTCTCCATCGACGTCAACTCCGCCCGCTCCACCAAGGGTGCCGACATCGAGGAAACCGCACTGCGCACCAACGTTGAAGCCGCCGAAGAAATCGCCCGCCAGCTGCGTCTGCGCGACCTGGGCGGTCTGATCGTGATCGACTTCATCGACATGGAAAACCCGAAAAACCAGCGCGAAGTGGAAAACAAGCTGCGCGATGTGCTGAAGCATGACCGCGCCCGCGTGCAAATGGGCAAGCTGTCCCGCTTTGGCCTGCTGGAACTGTCGCGTCAGCGTCTGCAACCGTCGCTGGGTGAAACCAGCCACGAGCCTTGCCCGCGCTGCCATGGCATCGGCTTCATCCGTGGTACCGAATCCTCCGCCCTGCACATCCTGCGCATCATCCAGGAAGAGGCGATGAAGGAAAACACCGGTGCGGTACACGCCCAGGTGCCGGTGGATGTGGCCACCTTCCTGCTGAACGAGAAGCGTGCCGAAATCCACTCCATCGAAGAGCGCCTGGATGTGGATGTGGTGCTGATTCCCAACATCCATCTGGAAACCCCGCACTACAAGATCGTGCGCGTGCGTCACGATGATCTGGCCGAGCTGGGCGATGGCCCGAGCTATCTGCGCGTGGAAGTGCAGGAAGAAGACATCATCACCAACTTCGGTCAGGAAAAGCCCAAGGTCGAACGTCAGGAAGCCGCCGTCAAGGGCATCACGCCGCAACAGCCGGCTCCGGTGTCCAGCCAGCCCGAAGTCGCGGCAGCGGCAGCGCCGGTGGTGGCCGAGCAGGGTGTGATCGGCCGTTTCTTCGGCTGGGTCAAGAGCCTGTTTGCCGAGCCGGAAGCGGCACCGCAGGAAACCGAAAAGAAAAAGCCGGCAGCTGCGCCGCAGCCGCGTGACGGTCAGCGTAATGGCAACCGCCAGCGCAATAACGAACGTCGTCCGGGCAGCCAGGCGCGACGTGACCATCATGAGCGTCGTCAGGGCGAAGAAGCCGGCAAACGCCCGGCCGAAGCCCGCCAGGATGGCGAGCGTCAGGATGGCCGCCGTCAGCAGCGCAATGAGCGCCCTGATCGTCAGGAACGTCCGGAGCGCGTAGAGCGTGCCGAGCGCGCCGAACGTCCGGAGCGTGGCGAACGTGCCGAGCGTGGCGAACAGCCGCAACGCGAGCCGCGCCAGCGCCGTGAACGCGAACCGCGTGAAAACCGCGAGCCGCGTGAGCAGAATGCGCGTCCGCAAGCGGAAGAACGTGGCGAGCAGCCGTCCGCCCCGCAAGCCGCGGAAAAGTCCTCGCGTCGTCGTCAGCCGCAAGCCGAGCGCAATGAAGCCGACAAGCCGCAGGCCAATGCAGCAGAAGAACTCAAGCTGAACAGCGCCGAAGGCGTGGAAGCTGCCGCCGAATCGGCCGAACAGCAAGAGCGTGGCGAGCGTGGTCGTCGTCGTCGTGGTCGTCGTGACCGTCGTCGTGAGCCGCTGGAAGGCGAAAACACTGCAGCGCTGGGCGAAGCCGGCGAAGTGCTCGCTGCCGCTGCAAGCGGTGTGCTTGCTGCAGAAGCGCTTGCTGCCGTGGACGCTGTTGCGCAGCCGGAAGCCGTGCAGCCGGTCGAGCCAGTGGCAGCCGTGACGGCTGAGCCGCTGGCACAGCCTGCGGTCGAGCCGGCGGTAGCCGAGGTGGCCGTCGCAGCCGAGGCGCCTGTCCAGACCGAAGCGCAGCCTGTGGTGGCGGAAGCCGCAGCAGTAGCTGTCGAGCAGCCTGTGCTGGAGCCCGTTGCGGTAACGGAACTGCCCGAACAAGCCCCGGCAGCGGTGGAAGCCCCGGCAGTGGTGGAGGCCCCGGTAGAGGTGGTTGCTGCTGCGGTGGTGCTGGAGCAAGTCAGCACGGTCGTCGAAGTCCAGTCGGAAGCGCTTGCTGCTGAGCAGGCTGCCGTGGCCGAGGTGGCTGTAGTAGCAGAGCCGGTTGCGGCAGAGCCGGTGGTGGCGGTGGTCGAGCAGGTGGCAGAAGTGGTCGCTGCTCCGGTGGCCGAAGTACTGGCTGCCCCGGCAGTGACTGCTGTGGAAACCAAGCCGGAAGTTCCGGCTGACCTGGGTGGTCTGGTCATGGTGGCCACCAAGGCTGTGGTACAGCAGGAACAGCCGCAAATCGAAGTGCCGGCCGGTCCGCGTCGACGCGATGTGGTTCGTCAGGCCGCCGAGCAGGCAGCACCGGTGGCGGTAGCCTTGCAGCAAGTGGAAACCCGCAATAACTGATGCATTCCGTCGGGCCTCTGAAAATTCAATTCAGGGGCTTGACGGTCAGGTCGGTTTTTTATAGAATTGCGTTCTCTCAAGGCAATTCCCTGATAGCTCAGTCGGTAGAGCGACGGACTGTTAATCCGCAGGTCGCAGGTTCGAGCCCTGCTCGGGGAGCCACTAGATTCAAGCACTTAGCCCACCTGCACGGTGGGCTTTTTGTTTTAGCCCGTCTTTTTGCTGCATTTTTGCTGCACTGTGTTGCAGCCCGATGCAACATGCCTGCGTTTTATTTCCTGAAACTTCGCTATACGCCAATCCATCCATTTGGAGAATCAGTATGGCAAGTATCACCCGTCGGGGTCCATTTCAGTTCCAGGCTATTGTCCGCCGCAAGGGCTACCCCACCCAAACCAAGACTTTTGAAACACGTAACGAAGCAGAAGCATGGTCACGCTCAATTGAGTCAAAGATAGACGTCAATCAGTTCCGTGACCGTCGCGAGCTGGAAATGCTCACGCTGGGCGACCTTTTGCAGCGCTACCTGAAAGAAGTCACGCCTACAAAACGCGGTGCTGTCCAAGAAGGCAACCGCATCAAGCAGTTGCTCGAGCATCCGCTGGCACTGCGACCGCTGTCGACTTTGCGTGCCAGTGATTTTGCCAGCTATCGCAATGAACGGCTGGAGAACCATCGCGCCAATACCGTGCGTCTCGAACTGGCATTGCTCTCTCACCTGTACACCATCGCCATTCGCGAATGGTCGCTCCCTCTTGAGCATGAGCTGAAAAAAGTCAGCCGTCCGAAAGCTGACCCCGGCCGTGAACGCCGACTGCAACCGGGGGAACTGGCACGCTTGCTCGCAGCCATCAAGCAACAAGATGGGAGTGCCGGACCGGCACTCACCGCCTGTATCGAACTAGCGCTGGAGACAGGAATGCGTGCGGGGGAACTGCTAAGCCTGGAATGGTGCCAGGTCGATTTGGCTTCCGCCGTTCTGTATCTGGACATGACAAAGAACGGCACATCTCGCCTCGTCCCCTTATCCGAAAAGGCCGAGCAAGTTCTGGCTAGCTTGCCACGCAACGGCCGGCGCGTTTTCCCTAATTTTTACGACACATCGGGTCTGGACCGGGTATTCAAACGTGCCTGCAATGTTGCCGGTATCGAAGGGCTGCACTTCCACGACCTGCGCCACGAGTCTGCATCGCAGCGTGCACCGCATGTCACCCCACAAACGCTGGCCAAGCTTTATGGCTGGAAGAGTTTGCAGATGGCCATGCGCTACTACAACCCGCTGCTTTCCGAGCTGCATGCCGCCATTGGCCGGACATCGCCACTCACTCCTTATTAATAGGTATATGCCCAGCGCCGCTACCATTTGCGCGGCGCTGTCTTGACGAGGACATCTCATGCGCTCAACAGGAAAGTGCGGCTCCGCACACCCATCAATAGCAAACCATGGCAACGCACAGGCTCTGCCACCTGCCGTACGGGAACTGGCAGACCTGCTGGCTGAACTGGCATGTCAGCAACTCAACCCGCAACCCTCTTCTCCGGTTGAAGTAGCACCATCCGGTCAGAAAGGAAATTGCCCATGACAACGGCCGCAATCTACGCACGGTATTCGTGTGAAAAGCAAAATGAAACCACTCTGGAAGACCAACTCCGCCTCTGCCAAGAACTTGCTCAGCGGCATGGGCTTGATGTCCGGCAAGACCTCATCTTTACCGATGCCGCCATCCCTGGCGTATCCAATAAGGCTCACAAGCGCACGGGATACCAGGCATTTCTTAAAGCGTGGCGCAATGGTGAGTTCGATGTCTTCATCATTGATGAAGTCACGCGTTTGTCACGTGACGGTGTAGAACTGGCACAAATCGCCAAACTGCTGGAAAGCCGTAAGGTCCGCATGCTCTGTTGCTCCGGGTTGGATTCACATGTAGCCGGGTGGGAAATGTACTTTGCCATGGAATGCATGCTTGCCCAGAACGAAGGGCGCTTCATGCGACATCGCGTGGGTCGGGGCATGCTGGGGCAATTGATTCGAGGTTACATGGTGGCAACGCCCGCCTATGGCTACGACCTGCAACGCGAATTTGATGAGCAAAACAACCGAATCGGTAGTCACTGGATAATCAACGCCAAGGAGGCTGCGATTGTGCGTGAGGTATATGCACGCCGCGCATCGGGCCAGTCCATGCAGCAAATTGCAGCATGGCTGAATACCGAGAAAATTCCTTGCAGCCGTAATGCGCTGACTGCGGGTGGTGGCTACTGGCGACCTGCTCGGGTGCGGAACTTGCTGAGCAATACCATCTACCGCGGCGTATTTACCTGGCACGGTTCGAAAACCTACGCTTATCGCGCAGCAAAACGCGGCATTGAAGTCGAGATGCAATTGTTTGTGCGGCCTGAATTACGTCTTGTCAATGACGATACATGGCATCAATGCAACCAGAAAACCCCAAGTCAGACCAACCATGCCAAAGACAAACATCCGCTGGCCGATCTGATTCGCTGTGGGTGCTGTGGTGGCACGCTGGTACTGTCAGCGCAGTCACGCTGCCGCTCACTGTACTGCGCCAACTGCACGGTGGCGCAAGGTGCCGATGTTGGTGGGGTGCGCCAGACATCAACGTTTGCAGTCAAGGGCGCGGAAAAACTGATCCTGCATGCTTTTAGCCATTTCCTCACCCCTGCCTTTATGGACGCATTCAGGAACGCCTTGCAGTTGAGACTGACAGGTCAGCAACGACAACAGGTTGAAGATTGCAAAATGCGCCTTGACCAGTTCACACGTACTCAAGAACGCCTGTCGCATATGCTGGTTGCCATTTCGGAGGACGACCTGCTCTTGCAGCAACGCTATGAAGAGACCCGTGCGAAGGTAAAGGAAACACGTATACAACTTGCCGAGTTGGAAGCAGCACAGCGGGATCTCGACATGAAAGCCATGCAATTGCAATCAGAAGTCGACCCCAAAACCTTGCTCGATACACTGCTACAAGCTGACTTTGCGCCGGACCACACCCGCGCCTTGTTAGCACGATTGTTGCCGGTCATTCGCTTTGATGGCAGACCAACACGTTACAGCCTGGACTTTTATATCGAGTTTGCCGCTGGTGCCACGCTCACGCAGCCCAGCAGCACGAAAGCAACGGACAAGGGACGCCAGTCAATGCACTGCCGGTTGAAGTACATGCACAGGGGCAAGCTCGAGCCAGACCAGCGCTGGTCGGTGGTTGAGAGGTAAGAGGCCTGGCAAGGCTTTACAGCAGCGGGGTGAATGCCCCGCTGCTTCTACTATACGAAGCCTGTAACCTGTGCTCGTAGCAGACTTTGGTTGCTACTAATTAGCAGCTCCGATGTCAACTTGTCGGCCAAAGCAGTCGGTGGATGGCATGTGTGGGGGCGACTTCTGACAGCCAAGAGTGGCCATTACCTAGATACGAAGCCAACGATTTAAGTTCAGCCGAAATTACTTCGATACACACCATCGTGTGCATTGTGGCTGAGAGTGGTTGTAGCTTTAGACAGGAATTGAAATTGCCGGTGCAAGAGCGGTATACCTGCTAAACAAATAATGATGTTTGCATTTATTTGTTAATGTATGTAAATTCTTATCATTTTTCATCAATACTGCTTGTATTACTCGATACGTTGTTCGCTCTTGATGAAGTAAAGATGAAAAGGGGTACACACTCTATAGTGCCCCTTGATTGCTTAATTCAAATATCGGAATTCTGTAAGTAATTAATTGGAGGTATTATGACAATATCTAGCCTTGGCAGCTATATTACCAGTTCATACACCAGTACCAACGATATCAAAATTAGCTCTTCTGCAACAATACCAAGTAAATCCGAAGATAAACTCGTTTCAAGTGATACTGTAGTAACGATTTCATCTACATCCAAAAATTTGTCAGAAAATGCAAATAATTTTGAAAATATCGGATTGCAAGCAAGAGCCAAACTTGATTCATTGATCAAAGCAACTGCACAAAAAAATGGAGTAACACCTCAAGCAGTTAATATAGGAGCTATGAGTGTGAGCGATTACTCAGTATTTAGTGATCAAGAGCTTGCGGCTATGTCACTCAATTCCTCGAAAAATTTTTTGTCAATTGAGAGTGATCAAGCGCGTGGGGCCTTAGCCGCAAGAGTTGCTGTCTCACTTAAGCCCTATCAAGCGGCGACAAATGCTGGTGATAGACGGGGGCACACAATGGCAATTAATGCTCTGTACGATAGTATGACACCTGAAATCCGTCACGCTCTAGGATGGACCCCAGTCATGATGGAAGAAACAAATTTACTTCTTGAAAGCGATACTAAAAAATTTGGCAAGTTAGACCAGACTGGAGTTTTAAATCACTTAAAGCATGCATCCTCAAATGGCGGCATATCCATTAAGATTTCATAATTTTTATGCTTGTTTCAGCATGTGGGATTGCTCGAGCAGTTCTGGCATTTCATGTTGCAATGATTTTGCAAGTGGTCTGCATGGGCATACTCAATACCGCACTTTGAAATTTTACTGGAATAGGTATCGCATTGATTTCCAGATTATCCTCTGGAATTTTCTCTGGATTAAAGCCATCAATATTAAATATTTCGACAAAAATTAATTCAATCTTGGTTTTTATGCCATCTAATGAGAACGCCTAGAATGACAGCTATCTGATCGATAGCCGCCACTCCTCACGAGCAGTCGAACGTCCGCTCTGGCCGAATTCTAGTCATCATCGTTAAGTCTGCTAAACAGAAGCTGCATCCCGTCACAATGTTATAGCGTCTACCAGAATTCTGTCCCGAAAAACGCCCGCAGACAAGGAAGACCGGGCATCGAGCATGATGCCCGGTCTTGAGAGAGAATAATTTCCTTACCAACATTACCTTATCCCGCTCACTGATCCGCCAAGACCAGTTGTCGTGTCCCCCGCCGCCAAGCAGAGAACACGGCACATCACTGCAAAGGGCCGCCAAGCCCTTCCCCCGTAAGGGGTACACACATTTTTCCACCGCTGACAGTTTTCGAGTACCGGTTGCCCGGTTCACGCCTCCCTTGACTGATTAGGTCTCGAGATTTGCTCAAACTCTACTCTCCGCCGCTCCCTCTCTTGTGCCGTCCTGGGGGCCAACCCAGTCAAATGGCCGTCAGAGATTCCCACGTTAGCTGATTGTGTCGAAACCACGATTTAGGAATACGTCATCTCAAAGTGAAGGCATCGCATACGCTTACCCAGTTGCCCGGTTTCTGTCGCGCGATGTTCCATAGCCGCAACTTACCCGCCACCACTCGTCATCAATGAATCACCCCATGCAGGGGCGTACCCAAGGTTTCTTACTGCGATAAAGAGGACTCTCACCTCTATTTACATGCTTAAGCTATCCAGCGACCCACCCATTACGGTGGTGCCATGTACCCGGGACAGAAGGTGATGCCCCCCTGCGTATTTTTAACCCGGTACACCTACGCCATTTCTGACGCATCAGCAGCCTACACGCACAGTCTTCGTCACGCCGTTCATTTCCAAACGTCCCGAAGTCCGGATTTTCACCGGTTCACAAATCAGCAGGGTTGGTCTGCGTTACCGCAGCTCCCGTTTCCGTGTCGCCCAACCTCTCAAGTAGATTGGGTCGAGCATGGCATGTCTGCCATAGGCGCCCATTTCAGCCGCACCAGCCAGCGTTACCCGGCATGCAGCTAAGGCGGTGTGCGAAAAGTTGGCAGCTTTTCGCGTGTCTTTCGACATGTGTGTGCTTGCAGGTTGGCGTCCTGCGTTTTGCCTCCTCACCAGGGTAAAGGGGCATAACGCAGAACACCGTGCATGCGAGCCGACCAGACTCTCACCTGGCTGCCTGCCCTGAAAACACATCGTTCCTGATTGTGTATAGCGAAAGTTGATGAAAATCTTGGAACATCATTACGTGCAGGTCGCAGCTATCGAATCACATTGCAAGGACGTACGTTTTCTTCGCTATACAGCGCATCAGCAACCGAATGAGAAAACCTGTATGTCTGCTTCAACACCCATCGCACGCAACAAAACCGCAGCACTGGTCCGCATCGTGGACAGCGTTCCGAAAGGCTATCACCGCTACACGCACGGCACTGTTGCCGCGAGCAAAGCCGAAGCCTTAGCGAAGAAGTTTCATGCTCTGTACGGGATTGGCTGCTCGCCAGCCCAGCGACTGACGCGCAAGGGAAAGGGCTTAGCTAATTCCGTGTTGGTCATGTACTGGCCCTTGGCTGCAGAAAAAGTGGAGTGGCTACTGCTGGCAACGGATGGTGAAGGACTCGAACAGGAAAGCTTGCGGGATGTCGGGGATAAGCCGTACTTGAAATGGCTTGGGTATGAACTGGTACGTCAACCCAGCCGAGGCCGGGCTGCGTGGACATGGCGACGGTCAAAACAGGAAATGGAAGAACTGCATGCGCTGATAGCAACGCAGGCAAATCGGAAAAATACAGCCGCGATAACGGAAACGCTGGAGCGCATCGCCAGGCAGCCTGGTTTCCATGGCGTACGAACCCAGTCATGGGCGCTATGCCAGGCTGCACTACAGCGCGGATACGATGGCCCGCTGCCGCATCTGTATTTTGTGCAAAAGATAAGTCATGGGGAGCGATTGGTGCTGGAGTAGTTTGGCTTGGTTCATGCACGATGACGTGTCGGTCAAACTTGTGTAGATATGCGGCTCTGTATTCATCCGTTCTCTGAGCAGCCCACTTAGCAGGGGGAGCTGCTGGTTTGTCTCACTCCAAATCAACTGTGCACTAACGCCGCTTATACTGAAGGAACAGTCGATAGGTTTTCAGACCGAGTGACGGTAATTTATTCTTACCAGTAGTCAGCCTTTCTTCTTGTAATCAGATTGACTCGCGGCGCTTGCGAACTTGCTCTTCTTTGGTCGGCCGACCACGTTTAGCAGGAACATTGGGCGGAAGCATGCTTGGATTTTGCTCACCGGAGATGTGTTCATACTGCTCTTGCAACCAAGTATCCACGTCCTCCTGACGGAAACGTACTTGCCGGCCAAGCATAATCGCAGGTGGTAGAGACCCACCATTATTACGACGGTTATAGATAGTTTGCAGAGACAGACCTATAAGTTGGGCAAGCTCGGCTGGGGTTAGCAAAGGGAATGTCATGAGGGTATCCGGTCAAGCTGGCACCTGCCAGCACTCCGTATAGCGCTATACAGTGTGAAACCTGGATTTTTAATGCATTTGTTCTATTGCGAAGCAAGGCTGCATTGCCTAAAATGACTTTGCGTTGCTGCAATTTTGCAGCACTTAGTGAGGTAGATGGCGGTAAGTCGCAGGAAGTGTAGGTAGGTTAAGTTGCTGATTTTTATTTGCTTTTCGATGGAGTTTCAGTCTGGGCAAGACCCGTTAAATGGACTGTTAATCCGCAGGTCGCAGGTTCGAGCCCTGCTCGGGGAGCCAAGCATTCAAAGCCCAGTCAGCAATGACTGGGCTTTTTGCATTGGCGAATCCCTGCCGGGGGCGGCGTACGGCGCAGCTTTCGCAGAGATGATCATCAGCGGTGCAGCCGCGTGCGGGAGCAGGGGAGACTGGCTGGTGGTGTGATGTTGAAACGGTATTTTTGGCCTGCCGGCTTGCTGTCGGCATGCCGGCAGCAGTCCGGCCGACAGTCGCCTTGTCGTGCCGGGCTGTGTTGTTTCGATTGGCAAGCGGCAATCTTGGCCGTGCTGGCGGCTTTGATGTATAAAACAGCAAGTTCCGCGCAGATGTGACCACCATGGGTGCGCCGCATTTTTCAGACGGGACAGGACCAGACCAGAAGCTCATCCAATAAAAACAAACTCATAGGAAGTCAGAGGATGACCATCAAGCTCAAGTTTACACTGCTGCTCTCCATCGCCTTGCTGGCCTTGCTGGTGGTCAGCGGTGTCGGTCTGTGGCAGCTCAGTGCAGCGCAGAGCCGTTTCGAATACATCAGCAGCAATACCTTTCCCAGTCTGAAAGCCCTGCAAACCGCCCAAACCGCCATGTACGGCATGCGTGCGGCCCTGCGCAACCATGTGTCGCATGTGCAGCAGGAAAAAAAGCTGGAAGACGAAAAGGCCATCGAAAGCAGCCGGCAACAGTTTGACAAGGCGGTCAGCCTGTATGAAACCGAGCTGGCGGTGGATGACAGTGACCGCCAGATGGTGAAGCAGGCCAAGGCGGACATGGCGCAATACCGCGCGGCAATGGACGAGTTTTTCAATAACTCGCGCTCCAACTACATGTCGGTGGCGACCGCCATGCTGGAAAGCGGCAGCCTGTTCCAGCTGTCCGGCAAGCTGGAGGCCGATCTGAACAAGCTGATCAGTTACAACTATCAGCTGGGCAACCAGCAAAACGAGGCAAACCACAGCGCTTACAATGCGGCCAAATGGTTGCAGACCGTGCTGGCCCTTGTCGTGTTGCTGGGCACGGCCTGCGGTGGCTGCTTGCTGATCCGTGCCATCACCCGTTCGCTGTCCGACATGCAGCTCACCATGGAGCGGGTCAGCCAGCAGCGTGATTTCAAGCTGCGGGTCAGCAGTGACAGCAAGGATGAGCTGGGGCGCACCGCCGCTGCCTTCAACAGCCTGCTGGACAGCCTGCAGCAAAACCTGCTGCAGCTGCGCCATGGCGCACAGGATGTGATGGCTTCTTCGCAAAAGATGAATGAAGCGGCCGATGACATCTACCAGGCTGCATCGGCACAGAGCGAGTCCTCTGCCGCGGTGGCGGCCACCATCGAGCAGATGACGGTGAGCGTCAACCATGTGGCCGAGCGTGCCGACGAGGCACAGCTGCTGTCGCAAACCTCCAGCCGCCAGGCCGAAGCCGGCTCGGTGACCATCGGTCAGACCATTGGCGATATCCGCGATATTTCCGCTGCCATCACCAGTGCCAGCGACGCCTTGCGCGGGCTGAATGCGCAAAGCAGCCAGATCGTGTCGGTGGTGCAGGTGATCCGTGATGTGGCAGACCAGACCAATCTGCTGGCACTCAATGCCGCCATCGAAGCGGCGCGCGCCGGCGAGATGGGCCGCGGCTTTGCCGTGGTGGCCGACGAGGTGCGCAAGCTGGCCGAGCGCACGGCCAGTTCCACCCAGGAAATATCCGCCAGCCTGCAGGCCATGCAGCAGGCCTCGTCAGCGGTGGTGGAGCAGATGAAAAATGCGGAAATGCTGGTGGAGGGCGGTGTCAGCCGCGCCGATGAAGCCGACCGTGCCATACAGAGCATAGGGGAGGCGGCTGCCAGCACCACCGGCATGGTGGCGGACATCTCGGTGGCGATCAAGGAGCAGGGCCTGGCCAGCAACAGCATTGCCCAGCAGGTGGAGCGCATCGCCCAGATGTCGGAGCAGGCCAACTCGGCCGCTTCGCAAACGGCTGGCAGTGCCAAGGACTTGCGCGGTCAGGCCGAGCGCCAGATGCAGATCATCGCCCAGTACCAGCTGTAGGCAGTACCCGGTCGGCTGAGGGCCATTCACCGTGTGGGTGGCTGGCCCTGCGTGCTGTCCTGGGTGCTGGCACGCGCTGCAGCGCAGTGCCGGCATGGCTTGAAGACGTCATCATGGCTGCCGGGCGCTGTGATAAAATCGCTGACATATTTTTACAGGCTGAGGCCAACTGCGTCGCCCGCTGCGCTTGCTTCCATGTAGATCACCCAGAGCCTTTTGCCGATGAAACGACTGTTACAGTCCCGTTCCGAACTTTCCCAGGTTTTGCAGACCTTCCGCCAAACCTTCTACCAGCTGGCGGGCTTCAGTGCCGTGATCAATCTGCTGATGCTGCTGCCTTCCATCTACATGCTGCAGATCTACGACCGGGTGCTGCACAGCCGCAACGAAACCACGCTGCTGATGCTGACGCTGATGGTGGTGGGCCTGTACGGCCTGATGTCGCTGCTGGAGCTGGTGCGTTCCGCAGTACTGATACGGGTGGGAAACCGTCTGGACATGCAGCTGAACTTTCGTGTGTTCACGGCCGCTTTCGAGCGCAATCTGCGCCGGAACAACGGCAATGCCGGCCAGGCCCTGCATGATCTGACCAGCGTGCGCCAGTTTCTTACCGGCAACGGGCTGTTCGCCTTCTTTGATGCCCCCTGGGCGCCCATCTACCTCGCCGTTACCTTTATGTTTCACTGGATACTGGGTCTGTTTGTGCTGGGGGGCATGCTTATTCTGTGTGCGCTGGCCTGGCTGACCGAGCTGTCCACCCGCAAGCCGCTGGCCGAGGCCAATCAGGCGGCGATCGCCGCTGGCAATTACGCCAACAACAATCTGCGCAATGCCGAAGTGATCGAGGCCATGGGCATGTTGCCCGCCTTGCGCGAGCGCTGGTTCCTGTTTCAGAGCCGGGTGCTGGAAAAACAGACCGAGGCATCGGACAAGGCCGCGCGCATCGGGGCGATTTCCAAGCTGGTACGGCTGTCGCTGCAGTCGCTGGTGCTGGCCGTCGGGGCCTTGCTGGCCATCCAGAATGAAATCTCTCCCGGCATGATGATTGCCGGCTCCATCCTGATGGGGCGCGCGCTGCAGCCGGTGGAAATGGCCATCGCCACCTGGAAGCAACTCATCGGCGCACGTAGCGCCTATCAACGGCTGGATGATCTGCTGGCCGAGTATCCGGCCCGCCTCAGCGGCATGAGCCTGCCACGGCCGCAGGGCAATGTGCAGGTCGAGGCAGTGGTGGCCGGTGCGCCGGGCGGCCATGCGCCCATTCTCAAGGGCATCAGCTGCGCCATGCAGCATGGCGATATCGTCGGCATTGTCGGCCCCAGTGCGGCGGGCAAATCAACACTGGCACGCCTGCTGGTCGGGATCTGGCCGGCGCAATCCGGCAAGGTGCGGCTGGATGGCGCGGATATCTTCCAGTGGAACAAGGACGAACTGGGCCCGCATATCGGCTATCTGCCGCAGGATATCGAGCTGTTTGAAGGCAGCATTGCCGAGAACATCGCCCGCTTTGGCGATATCGATTCGCAACTGGTGATCGAGGCTGCCACCAGGGCCGGTGTGCACGAGATGATTCTGCGCTTCCCCCAGGGCTACGATACCCGGCTGGGCGATGGCGGCAGCATGTTGTCCGGCGGGCAGAAGCAGCGTATCGCCCTGGCCCGTGCCATCTACGCCAGCCCGGCTTTCGTTGTGCTGGATGAACCCAATTCCAATCTGGACGATGTTGGCGAACAGGCACTGATCCACACCGTGATGGACCTGAAAGCACACGGTACCACCGTGGTGCTGATCACCCATCGCACCAGCATTCTCAATGCGGTGGACAAGCTGCTGGTGATGCGCGATGGCCAGCTGCACCTGTTCGGCCCGCGCGATCAGGTGCTGTATGCGCTGAACCAGGCCGCCCAGCAGGCGCTGCAACAACAGCAGGCGGCCGCCCAGGACCAGGCCGGCCACACTTCCAACGAGAACCAGGCATGAATCTGTTCCACAAATTGACCGCCGCCCTCCGCCGTCCGCAGCCGGAGCACACCGCCAAGCCGGGCATCGAGCCGTTTGGCCGGGTGGATACCGATGATGGCCGCATAGGCCGGCGCGGGGTAAAGCTGTTACTGGTCGGTTTTGGCGGCTTCATGCTGTGGGCTGCACTGGCACCGCTGGATGAAGGGGTCACGGCCAATGGCAGCGTCACCGTGGCCAGCAATCGCCAGACCGTGCAGCACCTGACGGGCGGCAGCATCGAACAGCTGCTGGTAGGCGAGGGGGCGCTGGTGAAAAAAGGCCAGTCGCTGATTGTGCTGAACGATACCGAGGCCCGTGCGCAGATGGGCAGCACCCTGGCGCAGTTCATCAGCGCCCGTGCCATCGAGGACCGCCTGCTGGCCGAGCGCGATGGCAAGCCGACGCTGGTTTTTTCGTCCGAGCTGGATGCGCTGGCCAGTGACCCGCGGGTGACGCAGGCCAAATTGCTGCAGACCCAGCTGTTCAATACCCGCCGCGCTGCCTTGCACAACGAATTGCAGGCCCAGGATGAAAACATTAACGGGCTGAAAGAACAGCTGCGCGGATTCCAGGGGGTAAAGGCCGCCCGCGCCGAACAAAGCAAGTGGCAGGACAAGGAGCTGGAGGGCATACGCGAACTGGCTGCTGGTGGCTATGTGCCGAAAAACCGCTTGTACCAGCTGGAAAGGGCGGCGGCGGAAATCAAGGGCGAGCTGGCGGAGACCATTGCCAGTATCGGCCGGGTGCAGGACAGCATTGCCGAAACCAGGCTGCGTCGCATTGCGCGCCAGCAGGATTACCAGAAAGAAGTCGAGTCGCAGCTGACGGATATCCAGAAAGAAACCGACGCCTTGCGCGACCGGCTTACCGCCCAGCGCTATGCCGTGGCCAACAGCATCATCCGTTCGCCGATTGACGGACTGGTGGTGGGCTTGAAACTGCATACCGTTGGTGGCGTGGTGCAGCCGGGTCAGCCCCTGATGGATGTCGTGCCAACGCATCAGCCCTTGCTGATCGAAGCCACGGTCGACCCGGCCATGAGCGCCAAGGTGCATCCCGGCCTGCCGGTCGACATTACCTTCCCGGCGCTGAACCAGCAGAGCACCCCGGTGATACCCGGCGTGGTGGCCACTTTCTCCGCCGACCGCTTGCTGGATCAGAAAACCGGCGCGCCTTATTATCTGGCGCAAATCAAGGTCACCCCGGCTGGCATGCAGCTGCTGGGCAATCAGCAGGTGAAGCCTGGCATGCCGGCCACCATCGTCATCAAGAGCGGCGAGCGCACCATGTTGCGCTATCTGCTCAAGCCCATCCTGGATCGCATGAACCTCGCCTTCAAGGAGAGCTGAATGGCCGTACGCAGGCCTTGTCGTCTTTATGCGCTGCTCACCCTTCCGGCCTTGCTGCTGCCGGCCTTGGCCCAGGCTTATGGTTTGCTGGAGGGGTTTCAGCTGGCGCGGCAGAACGACCCGCAATACCAGTCTGCCAGCGCCGAACGCGAAGCCGGCGCTGCCAACCGCCAGCTGGGGCAGGCGCAGTTGCTGCCTACACTGAGTGCCAGCTTCAACCGCAGCAAGGTCACCGGTTCGGATACCGCACCCGATTTTTTTGGCACGCTGTCCACCTCGCCGCTCAAGTACATGAGCCAGGACGCGGCCATCCAGCTGCGCCAGCCGGTGTTCAATCTGCAACGCTGGGCCATCTACCAGCAGGGCAATGCCCGTGCCGACTACAGCGAGGCTGTTTTTTCCCGCAAGGAAAACGAACTGGCCGTGCGTTATCTGTCGGCCTATCTGGGTTTGTTGCTGTCACAGAAAAACATCGCGCTGAGCGAGGCCAAGCTGCATGCGCTCAGCAGTGCGCGCCAGCAGGCCCAGAAACTGTTCGAGCAGGGCGATGGCACGGTGACCGACATCCACGACGCCGAGGCGCGCATGGCGCTGGCCGAGTCGGAATTGATCGAGGCCCGCAATATGCAGCTCATCGCCGAACGCAGCCTGCTGGCCGTGACCGGCACACCGGCAACCGGGCTGGCCGAGCCGGGCAGTGATATCGGGCAATATCTGGGTGCCGAAGGCACGGTGTCCGATTGGCGCGACAAGGCCCTGCAGTACAGCCCGGACATCCGCGCGGCGCAGATGAATGTGCAGATCGCCGAACAGGAACTGCGCAAAGCCAAAGCCAGCAACTATCCCACGCTGGATCTGGTCGCCAGCAAGGACCGCTCCAGCGCCAGTTCTGTCTCCACCATCAACCAGCGCATCACCCAGAATGTGATCGGCATCGAGCTGAGCCTGCCCATTTTCAACGGCGGCTATAATTCGGCGCAGATCGTGCAAACCAGTGCGCAATACCGGCAGGCCCTGGCCGAGCTGGACAATGCCAGAACGCAGGTAGAGCTGGAGGTGACCAGGCAGTTTTATGGTGTCAGCAATGGTGCGCGCAAGGTGGCGGCACTGAAAAAAGCCGTGATCTCCAGCGAGGAAACGGTCAAGGCCAGCAAGCTGGGGCTGGGGGCCGGCGTCAAGACCCTGACCGACGTCCTCAATAGCGAGGAGCAGCTATACCAGGCACGCCGTGATTTGCTGCTGGCACAATACAACCAGCTGGTCAGCTGGATTGCCCTGCGTGCCGACAGCGGGGCCTTGCGTGGCGAAGACATGGTTTTGCTGGATCGCAATTTTTCCGCACAGGCCGGGCAGCCCTAGCCGCTTGCAGCCGTGCCGGCGTGTGCTCCATCGCAATGAAAAAACAGTAGCAATGAAAACAGCGCACTGCCGGTCAAGGCAGTGCGCTGTTGTGTTGTGCTGAACAATTAGGCCAGATGCAGCTCGGCCAGCGCGGCGGCCGACAGGTTGACACCCACCAGCGAGATGGCCGGAGCACTGTCGTGAGTCAGGCCGTGCGCCCCGGCTCCGGTGCCACCCAAGGACAAGGAGAAGGTTTCGCTGGCCGACAGGCCGGAGGTGTCGGTGGCCTTGACGGTAATGGTGGCCGATTCGGTCTGGCTGCCCGGTGTGGCGACAAAGCTGTCGGTTTTGGCGTTGAAGGTAATCCAGCTGGGCAGCGCCTGGCCATTGGACTGCGTGGCACCGTAGGTCAGCGTCTGCCCTTGCGGATCGGTAAAAGTGCCCTGCGGTACGCTGATGTTCAGCGTGCCATTGGCATTGAAACTGATGGCCAGCGGCAGCTGGTTCACCACCGGGGCTTTCAGCACGCTCGCCACATCGTTGAGGGAGAAGGTTTCCGAGGCGGACAGGCCGGCGCTGTCGGTGGCGGTCAGGGTAATGCCGAAAGTGCCAGCCGTGGTCGGTGCCGTGCCGGAGAAGGTTTCGGTCTGGGCATTGAAGCTCAGCCAGGAAGGCAGCGCCTGGCCGCCGCTCAGTGCGGCCTTGTAAGTCAGTGCCAGGCCTTGCGGATCGACAAAGGTGTTGCTGGGCAGGCTGATGCTGAAAGCCTTGCCGGCATTGATGGTCTGGTTGGCAGTCTGGGTATGCAGCGTCGGAGCGGCATAGCCATCGTTAAGGCTGAAGGTTTCCGAGGTGGACAGTCCAGCCTGGTTGGTGGCCACCACTTGCAGCGCCAGCGTGGTATTGGCGCTGGGCGCCGTACCGCTGAATGTCTGGGTTTGCGCATTGAAGCTCAGCCAGGAAGGCAGGGCTGCGCCACTGGCCAGCTTGGCGCTGTAGCTGAGGGTTTCACCTTGCGGATCGGTAAAGGTGCCAGCCGGCAGGGCAAAGCTGAAGCTGTGGCCGGGGGTGAGCTGCTGGGCCGCGGTGGCCTTGTTCAGCGTCGGAGCGTAGGCAGTATCGCTGATGGTAAAGGTTTCGGTGGTCGACAGGCCGGCCGTATCGGTTACTTTCACCAGCACCTGGGTCGAGCTGGAGCTCAGCGGCGTGGTGCCGGACAGGGTGTCGGTGCCGGCATTGAAGCTGAGCCAGGACGGCAGGGCCTGGCCATTGGCCTGGGTCACCTTGTAGCTGAGGGTCTGGCCTTGCGGATCGGAGAAAGCATTGGCCAGCGACAGCGAGAAGGCATGGTTGGCAGCCACGGTCTGGTTGGCGGTCTGCGCGTTGAGAATGGGTGCCGAGGGGGTAACCGGCACCGAGCCGCCAGCATTGTCTACAGTGATGGTATCGCCGGCGGCCAGCAGGGTAGCCAGGCTGACTTCGAAAGTGGTGTTCCAGTATTGACCGCTCTGGCTACCCCAGGGATTGCGAATTTCCAGGTTGCCATTGGCTGCATCGATGCCATAGATCGACAGGGCATGGCCGGCCACCAGCTGCACTTTGCCGCCAGCGTCATAGCTCCAGGTGTTGGACGACAATACCAGGTCATCCCCGGCGGCCAGGTCGGCTTTCAGCGTGCTGAGTACCGAGGCCGTGCTGATGCCGCTTTGCGAACCGGTGCCGGACAGCGATGCATTATAGGTACGGCACAGCCAGCTGGAACCACTGGCGCAGAAGTCGGTGATCTGCGATGCCCCGGTAATCGACTCCAAGGCATATTCCGGCAGGCCGCCATTGCCGATGGCGGTAAAGCTGTTGCCGGTGTAGCTGTTGCCGGTGGTCACATTGATGGCCTGCAGCTGGGCATAGGCTTTTTCCAGCAGGGTCGCCCACATATTGCTGCCGGAGTTGCAGCCGGTTTGCAGCACATTGTTGACGGTGACGTACTCGGTGCTGCCATGGAAGTGGAAGGCCACGCCATAACTGCCGTTACCGTTCACCGTGATCATGTTCTTGATGATGCCGGCGTTCTGGCTGGCCACTTCGGCAATAGAAGACAGGAAATAGCAATCGCCCAGCTTGCCCTGATTGATATCGCTGGCTGCCGGGCCGTTGGCTCCGTACAGCGCTGCCGTGCTGGTGCTGTAGGTGATTTTTGAGGTGGAGCCATCGACGGTGACGGTGGACGAGGGCAGGTCCGCGCCCTGCAACCACTTGCCGTTCAGATTGCTCAGCTGTGCGGCGGAAGAGCCGGCAGCCAGATTGCCCAGGCTGCTGCTCGATGCATTACCACCCGTCCAGGAAGCATTGGCGGCATTACCGTTGACCAGCGCATTCAGGGTGTACAGATTGTAAGCGGAGGCTGTCTCGCCCACGTTCAGATCGGCCACAATGGTTTTCAGATCATTGAACTGGCTGCTGGACAGCGTGGTCTTGTTGCTGGTCAGCTCGGCGGACAAATCAGTCACCAGCTTGGCCAGCCCGGCTTCGGTCACGGTGCCGGACATGGCGTTCATGTCAGCCTTCAGTACCGAGTCGGACAGCGTGGCAATCCACGACGGCGCCGTTGTGGCCGAGCTCAGCTTCAGCGTGCTGTTGCTGGCTGCTGCAGTGGATGCGGTACTGGACAGCGCTGCCGTACTGGCAGCCGTTGTGCTCACGGTTGCAGCCATCAGGTTGTTACTGGGCAGGGCCGACTGATAGACAGGCAGAGCCGGTGATGCAGAAACATTGCTTTGCCCCGGAAAACCGGCATCAGACAGCAGACCATCGGCCGCCTTGGCGGAGGTCGCATTTGCCAGCACATTGTCTTGCTGACGGGGGAGAGTGTTTGAGGCGCTCATCGTTTTCCTTTGGAGATCCAAAGCAAAGCTAAAGGCGCTGTCAGCTACCGGGCGGTAGCAGGCAACTGGCTGACATGGGAACGCTAGGCGTCCGGTAGTCCCTTTAGTTTTGCGTCACCGGCTTTCACCGGCTTTGCCATAAGTTTCCTAATTTTACAGTTGAAAATACCGGTATTGCAATGTGGATTTTCCTTATGTATCGCTGGCGCTACAGTGCTTAACTATCTGTTTAAGCACTGCTTCCCGTTACCTGCAAACCCGACCCCGCTTTCCCCGGTGTGCCGGGTTTCTACCGCAGCACATTGTCTTCCAGCCACAGCGCTCACCTGCACCAGTCGCTCGGTGCAGGTCGCCCGCATGTCGTTCTGTTCGCAAGCCTTGTCCTGCCGCCCAAACACTAAGATCGGTCGGTATCGATGGCCCACTTGATGCAGTCAATCAAATAGTCACAGGACTGGGTCAGCAAGGCATCGCGGCGCGTGACGATGCCGATACAGATTGGCGGGATCGTTTCCTGTATCGGCACCTCAACAAGGATTTGCCGTATCCATGGCATGTCCAGAAAGCTGGCGGGCACGGCGCTGACCAGATCGCTTTGGCTGCACAGACAAAGCCATGCCGTGAACGACTGGCTTTCGATGATGCGTGCCGGCAGGGGGAGGCCCAGCGAGGCATACATCTCAAGAACTTGGCTGCTGATATTGCCGGGCAGGGAATTAAGAATCCAGCAGGCCTGATGCAGCTCGGCCAGCGAGCGCTTTTTCGCCAGCGGGCTGCCCTGACGCACGGTGATGATGATCTTTTCTTCCAGCAGTGGCGTGAAAACGAACTCACTGCCCAGATAGGCCGGGTTGATTGCGCCAACCAGCACATCCAGCATCCGGTCACGCAGGCTGGGCAAGGCCAGTGGCAAGAATCCTTCGTGAATGACCAGTTGGATGTTGGGCATGCGCTTCTGAAACTTGTCGACGGCACTGGCCAAAAACTTCATGGCGACCAGCGGGGTGACACCAATGGAAACCTTGCCGAACAGTTCGCCGGATAACTGGTGTATTTCCTCTCGCGCCTGCTGCATTTCCGCCAGTATCACCTGTGCCCTTTTTTGCAATGCAAGTCCGAAGTGTGTCAGCTGCACGCCGCGTGCGCTGCGCATGAGCAGCGGGACGCCAAGGTCTTGCTCCAGCTCGCGCAGCGCCTTGGTCAAGGCGGGCTGGGACAGGCAAACCGCGCGTGCAGCAGCACGGATACTTCCATGCTGGGCGACAGCCAGCAGTGCGCGTAACTGGTGGTGCTTCATGGGTTTTTTGATGATTCCTGTTAGTTATCACGATAACAAAAGGTAGTCATTTATTATGCACTTATCTGAGTATACTCAATGCAGAATTAATATGTTAACAAAACAAAATTGGGCTCACCCAACAGAAAATCTGCATGGAGAAATCAAGATGTCAGTAAACAAGGACCTGATCTGCCCTGATAGATCATTGACGCAGCAACACTCTGCCACCCGGCTGATTGTTGCCACCACCATTGGTAATGCACTGGAATTTTTCGACCTTACCGTTTTTAGTTTTTTTGCGGTATTAATCGGCAAACTGTATTTTCCGGCCCATTCCGAAAGCACCCAATTATTGCTGGCGGTGGCGACATTTGGTGTCGGCTTTGTCACGCGGCCGCTGGGCGGGATCGTGCTGGGTATTTTCGCTGACCGCTATGGGCGTGTCCTGGCGATGAAGCTCACCTTCCTGCTGATGGCCTTGGGTACCGGGCTGATTGCCATCATGCCCACCTACGAGCAGATCGGTGTTGTGGCTCCCATCATGATCGTCATTGCCCGGCTGCTGCAAGGTTTCTCCGCGGGTGGCGAAGTGGGCGCTTCGACCGCTTTACTCGCGGAACAGGCCCCGCGTGCGCAGCGTGGCTTTTATACGAGCTGGCAATTTGCCAGCCAGGGTGGGGCTGCCATGGTGGGGGCCTTGGTGGGAGCATGGCTTACACATAGCCTGTCGCCGGCAGAGCTCGCGTCCTGGGGATGGCGCATTCCTTTTCTGGTGGGCATGCTGATTGCGCCGGTCGGCATTTTCCTTCGATCGCAACTTGCCGAAGAGCCTATTCCCGCCACTCCGCTGCCACGTGGCACCAATCCACTCTGGCTGGTATTGAAAAGCTATCCCAAAAGTGCATTGATTTCATTCAGCCTGGTTGTGGGCGGAACCGCCACCCACTTTATCGTGCTGTATTACATGTCAACGTATGCAATCAAGGTATTGCATCTGCCCATGTCTGCCTCCTTGCTCTCCGGCAGTATCGCCGGAATGTTGATGCTGGTGCTCTCCCCGTTAAGCGGCATGCTTTCCGACCGCTATGGCCGCAAGCCGATTGTGCAGTCATCCCGCCTGGCACTGACCGTGCTGATTTACCCCTGTTTCGTCCTGTTGCATAACCATCCCGACCTTCTGACCCTGCTGCTGGTGATTAGCTTGCTCTCCGCATTGCATGCCGTGAATGCAGGTGCATCCGGACCGTTATTGGCTGAAATTTTCCCCAAAGAGGCCCGTGCCACTGGCATGTCACTGGCTTATGCGCTGGCGGTAGCCATCTTTGGCGGGTTTGCCCAATTTATCGTCACTTGGCTGATTGACCGTACCGGCAGCCTTAATTCCCCTGCATGGTATGTGATCGGCTGCGGGCTACTTGCTTTCGTTGCCGCCATGTTTGTCACCGATCGTGCCAATCAGGACATCTGAAACCATCGCAAGAATGGGGTGCTAAATGAATCAAACACTATTGACGGGCAACAAAATGGCTGAACAGAACAGGCCGCTGATCAAGTCGACCGATCTGTGCGATCTGAGCGCACTGGATATGCTGGCTTTATTGCGTAACAAGGAAATCTCTGCAGTGGAACTGCTGCAGGATCATTTGCAGCGAATCAGGCAAGTCAATCCCCGGGTCAACGCACTGGTCACACTGGTGGACGAGGACATTCTGCTGCAACAGGCACGCGCCATCGACAATGGATGGATGAAAGGTGTCTGGCAAGGGTGCTTGCATGGCCTGCCGGTGTCGCAAAAAGACCTGATCGCCACCAAGGGCGTACGCACGACCTTTGGCTCGCGCGCTTTCACCGATTATGTGCCGACGGCGGATGCGCTGATCGTACAGCGCTGTACGCAGGCTGGCGCATTGATGATTGGCAAATCCAATACTCCCGAGTTTGGTGCCGGCTCGCATACTTTCAATGATGTGTTCGGTGCCACGCTCAATCCTTGGGACACCACCAAGAGTGCCGGTGGCAGTAGCGGTGGCACGGCGGTTTCCATCGCTTGCGGAATGAACCCTGTTGCCTGTGGCAGTGACATGGGCGGTTCCTTGCGCAACCCCGCTGCGTGGAACAATGTGGTTGGCCTGCGCCCTTCGCCTGGCCGTGTGCCGCGCGTGCCTGATGCAAACGGCTGGATGACGCTGGGCGTCGATGGCCCAATGGGACGGACAGTGGCGGATACCGCCTTGTTGCTGAGTGCCATTGCAGGGCCATCCGCTGCCACTCCCACCGAAATCAATGAGGCAGGCGCCCGGTTTGCCCTCCCGCTGCAACACGATTTCAAAGGCTGCAAGCTAGCGATCTCCGCTGGTATTCCGGGTATCCCCGTTGACCCGGAAATCATGACGATGGTGCAGGCACAGGCCGCGATCTTCGATGCGATGGGCCTTGAAGTGGAGTTGATGGACGTCGACTTTGGTCACGTCGAAGAGGTGTTTCGCTCGGAACGCGCCTGGATCATGGGAGGTTTGGTCGACAGCCTGCCTGAACATCTCCGACCCTTGCTCAAGGATGAGGTACATGACGAGTACCGTTTGTATCGCTCACTATCCGCCGGGGATCTGTCCCGCATCTTCCAGCAAAAAACCGAACTTTTTCAGCGCATGAAGCGCTTTCTGGACCAGTACGACTTTTACGTGCTGCCAAGCTGCCAGATGCATCCCTTCCCGGCATCCCAGCGCTGGCCCAATCAGTTCATGGGACAGGACTATGGCAATTACATCGATTGGATGCGCCAGTCATGGTACTTGTCCAGCACCGAGCACCCGGTGCTCGCTCTGCCATGCGGTTTTTCAGCCAGCGGCATGCCTGTCGGTCTGCAGGTGGTTGGCCGCTTCCGTGATGAGTGGAGCCTGCTGCAGTTTGGTCATGCCTACGAAATGGCAACGCAGCATGGTCGAACGCGTCCACCGTTGTTGTCTGCACTGACTCCCTGACTGCCGGGGCGATCAGCCCCGAATTCTTCCGTCAACTGAAAATCGTGCCGCGGCATGAGGGCTTCGCTCGGCCTGTATCCGGCGAAAGCATTTGCATCACAACAGCCTGTCGCAACAGGCGAGTCAACGAGACGTGCATACACGTCCATTAACTTTGGAGATGTAGTCATGAGAAAAAGAGTCATCTGCAGCTTGCTTGCCAGTACCTGGAGTTATGCCGCTTTCGCCGATGTCACCATTTACGGCAGTCTCAATGCAAGTATTGAGTCGGTAAAGGCAAAGGGAAGTGGCACATCAGAATTGCCAAGGCTTACACGGATTGCAACAGGCACCTCATACATCGGCTTCAAGGGCGGTGAGGATCTCGGCAACGGGCTGAGCACCATCTGGCAGATCGATACCAACTTGCGCAACTTTGAGCAAGGCGGGGTCAATGACCAGGGGCAAACAGCCGTATTGGGCACACGTAATACCTTCCTTGGCTTGCAGGGGGCCTTTGGTAAAGTGTATGCGGGTAATAGCGATAACGCTTACAAGGCACTTGCCGACATCCGCCTTGACCCCTTCGTCAACACAACTGCCGATGTGTTCGGTGGGATTTTCGATCGTGGAGGTGCCCGCCTGCCAAACTCGGTGCATTACTTCTCGCCCACGCTTGGTGGCTTTCGTGGCGGTGTGACCTACAGCTTTGACGAACGCCGGCCGATTGCCACGGATGGATCGGTGCAAAACAATTACCGTCTATCCATCGCAGGGCGCTATGAGTGGCAAGCCTTGACCGTTGGTCTTGCCCGCGATGTTCAAGGCAGCAAGTTGAACGCCGCCGGCACCACGCTTGACTACACCGGCAGGGCATTTGGCCGGGCAAACATTTCCTATGCCTTTTCAGAAGGCACCACGATAGGTGCTGCATTCGAGCAGGATAAAAGATCCAACTACAAGGCAAGAGACACGACTCAAAATGGCTGGATTGCCACCGTGACCCAGAGTTTTGGCCGCAGCAAAGTCAGCCTGCTGTACTCGGCACTGGGTGGCTTGCAAGGAGCCGCGACAGGACAGCCGGATGACTACAAGTCTAGCCAGTGGGTGTTTGGTGCCATGTATGACATGTCAAAAAACACGCAAGTTTATGCCTTTGCGACCAAGATCAACAACCATAGCCGTGCTGCTATAAACTTTACCGGCCCGGTTGATCCGGTGTTTGACCAGAAGTCGGGAAGCTCGTCCGCCACGCTCACGCCAGGAAACTGCCCGCAATCAATTGGCATGGGGATGCGCGTGTTCTTTTAGCATTCATCGCCATGCCCGCAAGGAGATTCTTTGTGGGCATGGGCTTACCCCTTTGCCGCGTACCGTGCTGCGGAAGTCCACACCCTGGCGCGCTTTCCTACGCGCAAAGTAAACCCCGGTATCCGCGTGTCCTTGAGTTCAACACGTGAATCCGGGGTTTTGATTCTGGCTATCTAGCTGTCGGTCAGGTGCGCCTGTATCGCTCGCTCCAGGGTGACAACTGGGGTCGAACGCTACAGGCCAACACCTAAAACAGCTTATTCCTTGCTGGAAGTTTCCTCGCCAGCGGCAGCGGCATCGCGTGCCTGCTGCTGTGCTGCACTTCTGGCGTCGTAATACTCTTTGTTATCCAGATAGTGCTGACGGCGGGCTTCCTTGGCAGCGGCTTTTTCCGCCAGTTCCGCCTGTTTACGGGCTTCAGCCTCGGCTTCCTGCTGCTTGCGGGCCTGACGCTTGGCTTCGCGGATGGCTTCTTCCGCCGCTTCCATGTCCGCCACTTCCTTCAGGCTCTTGGCCGGGCCGGTTTTTTCGAACCAGGCGACGGACTCGACGTGGGCGGTGTGCGGGAACATGTTAATGATGCCTGCGGCCTTGAGGGTGTAGCCCTTGGTGTTGACCAGTACGCCGGCATCCCGGGCCAGGGTGGCCGGATTACAGGACACATACACGATGCGCTGCGGTGCGGTGTCGTCGGTCATGGCCTTGAGCAGCTGGATGGCACCATCTCGCGGTGGGTCTACCAGCATTTTGTCGAACTTGCCCAGTGCGGCAAAACTGGCCGGGGTGACTTCGAACAGGTTGGCCATTTCATAGCTCACCTTGTCCTGCAAGCCATTGTGGGTGGCATTTTCCACGGCACGCTTCACCAGGGCCTGGCTGCCTTCCATGCCGTGAACCGTGGCGCCGGAGCGGGCAATGGGCAGGGTGAAGTTACCGATGCCGCAGAACATGTCGGCAATGCGTTCGCCCGGTTGCGGATCGAGGAAGCTGAGGGCGCGTGCCACCATCACCGCATTGATCTGCGGGTTCACCTGGGTGAATTCGGTGGGGTAGTAGGGCATTTCCACGCCATATTGCGGGATGCTGTAGCTCAGGCGCGGGGCATCCAGCGGATAGATGGGATAACAGGTATCCGGGCCTGCCGGCTGCAGCCAGATCTGCAGCGGTCGCTGCGGCTGGCGGTGCTGGTCGGCGAACTGCTGCAGCAGCTTTTCGTCGGCCTTGCTGATGGCATCCATATTGCGGAATACCAGCACGTCCACCTTGTCTCCCACCGCCACTTCCACTTGTGGCATGCGGCTGTTGATCGACAGCTTGGCGATCATCTCGCGCAGCGGCATGATCAGGTCGGAAATATTCTTGGGCAGAATGTGACATTCGCGCATTTCGGCGATATAGCTGGAGTGCTTTTCATGAAAGCCCACCAGCACGCCACCTTTTTTCGGCACCATGCGGGCCGACAGGCGGGCACGGTGACGGTAATGCCAGGTCGGGCCGGCAATCGGGGTGAGAATGCGCTCGGCCTTCACCTTGCCGATGAATTTGAGGTTGTCTTCCAGAACGCGCTGCTTGATGGCGACCTGGGCAGTAAATTCGACGTGTTGCATGGAACAGCCGCCACAGGTGCCGAAGTGCGGGCAGGACGGCGTGGCGCGCATGAAGCTTTCCTTCAGCACGGCGGTGGTGTCGGCGTTTTCGTACGTGGGCTTTTTGCGATAGGCGCTGTATATTACCTTTTCATAGGGCAGTGCGCCGTCGATGAAAATGGTTTTGCCGTCGACGTGGGCGACCCCGCGGCCTTCGTGGTCTAGTGATTCGACCAGAGCAATGGTCTGTTGCTGAGTCATTGTATTCGTGTGGTAAGTCAGGCGGAAAAGCGTGATTTTCTCAAAATATGCGCCGCTGCGCAGCGATTTTTGCCAGAGCAGTGATTATCGGGTTTCTGTTATGATGCCTTCAATCAAAAACTATTGGTTTGGTGCGCGATGAAGCAGTCGGTTTTTACTCTTGTACCTGGTGTGGTTCTGTTGCTGGGCAGCATGATCAGCCAGGCTGCCAGCATGCCGGAGCCGGATATCCTGATCAGTCAGACCGGCCAGCATCTGGTGGTGAATCTGCCGCAAGCGCGGCTGTTTTTATATCAGGATGGCCGTTTGCAAAAAATCTATCCGGTGGCGGTGGGCAAGATGCTGACCCAGACGCCGACTGGCAGCTATGCCATTACCGGCGTGTATCGCGATCCCAGCTGGCATGTTCCCAAATCCATCCAGGACGAGCAGAAAAACCAGGGCAAGCCGGTGCTGACCGTGGTGCCGCCAGGCCCGGACAATCCGCTGGGGCCGGTATTCATCCGCTTTGGCGAGGCCAAACTGGGGCTGGGTTTTCATGGCACCAATGCGCCGGCCTCGGTGCCGGGTTTTCGTAGCCATGGCTGCATCCGGCTGAAGAATCCGGATGCCTTGAACCTGGCCGACACGGTGCAGAAAGGCGCGGCGGTTACCGTGGCCTACCAGACTGTCCTGCTAAACGAAGACAGCGCTGGCGAGTTATGGCTGACTGCTTACAAGAATCATTACAAGCAGGATGATCCGTCCTTCCCCCATCTGGCTGACAGCCTGCTGGAGTGGCAGCGTAGCCATGCGGTGGCCGTGGTGGGCAAGCGGGTCGATCAGGCGCTGAAAGAGCGCAGCGGCAAGCCGGTATGCCTGACCTGCAAGAGCGGTACGGCCAATCCGGGCGAGCTGGCTGCGGTGCGCTGGTTGTCCTTGCCGCCCAAGGGCGGAGCTCCTGTAGAACAGCAGGCGGTGCCGCAAGACCCGGCGGCCCAGTCTTACAATTCGGCTGGCAACAAGCTGAAGCCGGCGAAAAAACCGGCCGTGCTGCTGTAGCGCCGGCGCAGTCCAGTTTTTATTTCCCGTATTTCCCGCCAGGAAAGTGTGTTGCCCTGCTGCCATGGCAGGGCAGAGGGCTGTGTCTGGTGCGGTGAAACATGCCATGTGCCGCGCCCTGCCTGATCAGGCCGGAGCAAGCCTGGGGCGGACAGCAGCCGGCTTGCTGCCGGCTGCTTGCCTTGTGGTGGCCGCAGGCTTGCATTTTTGCGCTGCGGCCCTATATTAGCCCCTTCCCTTGCAAGCAGGCAGCGCAGTAATGACAACCATTGTGGCAGTGAGAAAAGGCAATCAGATTGCTATTGCCGCCGATAGCCAGACCACCTTTGGCGACGACCAGAAGCTGTTGGCCGGTTACGATTGTTTCCATAACAAGATCTTCCAGCATGGCGACAGCTATCTGGCCATTTCCGGTTCTGCCGCCCACGACCTGGTATTGCAAGGCGCTCTGAAAGAGCTGAAAAAGAAGGATCTCACCAGCCGCAAGGGTATTTTCGATACCTTTCGCAAGCTGCATCCCAAATTGAAAGACGGGTTTTACCTGCGTCCGGAAGAGGACGAGGAAGATCCCTATGAATCCAGTCAGATGATGGTGGTGATCGCCAATGCCCACGGTATTTTCGGTGTCTATCCCATGCGCGAGATCTACCAGTTCTCGCGTTTCTGGGCGATAGGTTCGGGGCGCAAATTCGCCATGGGAGCGATGTTTGCCGCTTACGAGCAGGATTTGAGTGCACGGGAAATCGCAGAGATCGGCGTGCGTGCCGGTTGCGAGTTTGATGTCAATTCCTGCCTGCCGATGACCGTCTATACCGTAGAAGTGGCCGAGGATGCCGCCAAGGAAACAACAGCATGAGCCAACACGATACTTTGCAACGCTTCCTGTTTGATGGTGCACCGGTACGCGGTGCGCTGGTGCGCCTGGATGGCGCATGGCAGCAGGTGCTGGCACGCCGGGCCTATCCGGCAGCCCTGAAAGCCATTCTGGGCGAAATGATGGCAGCGGCCGAGCTGATGGCCGCCAACCTCAAGTTTGAAGGCGCGCTGATCTTGCAGTTGCATGGCAACGGCCCCTTGCGCCTGGCCGTGGTGGAGTGCAACCACGACCGCACGGTGCGCGCCACCGCCAAGTGGGATGGCGATCTGGCGGACGACGCGGCCATTCTGCAGCTGCTGGGCGGTAGCGGCCAGTTTGTCATCACGCTGGAACCCCGGCATGACAAGGCGCAAACCTGGCAAGGCATTGTGGCGCTGGAAGGCGACACTATCGGCCAGATGCTGGAAAACTACATGCAGCGCTCCGAGCAGCTGGACACGCGGCTGGTGCTGGCTTGTAACGACAGCACGGCTGCCGGCTTGCTGTTGCAGCGCCTGCCGGAAGGCCACGGCGAGCCGGAGGGCTGGGAGCGCATCAGCATTCTGGGGCGCACCTTGCAGGCGCAAGAGCTGCTTGAGCTGTCGGCAGGGGAGATCCTGCACCGGCTGTTCCATGAGGAAACGGTGCGGGTATTCGAGCCGGAGGGCGTCAGTTTTGCCTGCAACTGCAGTCAGGAGCGCGTGGGCAATATGCTGAAAATGCTGGGCGGCCAGGAAGTGGGCGAAGTGCTGCTGGAGCAGGGCAGCGTGGAGATCGTCTGCGATTACTGCAACCAGCATTATGTTTTCGATGAAGAAGACGCCAATGCGCTGTTCGACTACGATCTGGTCGCTGCCGTGCGCGAGGCACGTCACTAGTCCTGGCACCGTCTTGCCGGCCTGTGTCAAAACCGCCATATTCTGGCGGTTTTTGCATTTTTGCCGCAGCTTTTGCTAGGCCGTGAGGGGCCTGGCAATTGTGGCTGTTTAAGGAAATAGTAGATTTGATCATAAATGTACTGATATTCTAAACGGGCACGCAGCATCAAACCTGTATCAAAGGAGTAGGAAAACAATGAAAAAAATGCTTGTAGGCGGCCTGCTGGCTGCATCTGCACTGGCTGCTCAGGCTGGCGCACCGGTTGTCAACATTTACAACTGGTCCGATTACATAGCACCGACCACGGTGCCTGATTTCAGCAAGAAAACCGGCATCAAGGTGCGTTACGACGTGTATGACAGCATGGAGACGCTGAATGCCAAGCTGGTGACAGGTCATTCCGGCTATGACATCACCGTACCGTCCAACAATGTGCTGGAAGTGGGCATCAAGGGTGGCCTGTTCCAGCCGCTGGACAAGAGCAAGATCCCCAATTACAAGAACCTGGACCCGGCCCTGCTGAAACTGATGGAAGCATCCGATCCGGGCAACAAGTATGCGGTGCCGTATTTCTGGGGCGTCATCACCCTGGGCATCAATGAAGACAAGGTGAAAAAGGCGCTGGGCGGCAAGCTGCCGGCCAATGAATGGGATCTGCTGTTCAAGCCGGAATACGTTTCCAAGCTGAAGTCCTGCGGCGTCAGCATTCTGGATTCCGCTTCCGACGTACTGCCCAAGGTGCTGCACTACTACGGCAAGCAGCCGGGCAGCAATAACGAGGCCGACTACAAGGCGGTTACCCCGCAGCTGGCTGCCATCCGCAGCAGCATCACCCAGTTCTCCTCCTCCGGCTATATCAATGATATTGCCAATGGCGATGTCTGCCTGGCCATGGGTTATGGCGGCGACCTGAACATTGCCAAGCGCCGTGCCGAAGAAGCCAAGCGCGGCGTGAACATCAAGGTGCTGATGCCGTCAACCGGCGTGGCCTTCTGGGTGGACAGCATGACCATTCCGAAGGATTCGGCCAATGTGGCCAATGCGCTGGCCTTCATCAATTACACGCTGGACCCGCATGTGGCCGCTGCCAATGCCAACAAGGTGACCTATGCACCGGGCAGCCTGGCTGCACGTCCCTTTGTGGAAAAGAAATATCTGGCTGACCGCAGCATCTTCCCGACGGCGGATGACCTGAAAAAAGGCTTCATCATGAAGTCGGTGGATCCGAAAACCCTGCGTGTTTACTCGCGTCTGTGGCAGAACTTCAAGCTGGGCCGTGCCAGCTGATCCTGTTGCTTGATGCCGTACAGCAAAAGCTCCCGTGAGGGAGCTTTTTTCATGTCCGGCGCGGGGCTCTGATCCGGGAAAGGCGGGAAACCACGCTGGTGACCGGGGCGACTTTTGCCGGTGGTCTTGGTATCCTTGCAGGTTCGATATTGTCGGTGGTCAGGCGGCCGCCGGCAAAAGTTTATGCAAATGCCAGGAGTGTTGATGATACCCAACCGCCAGCTTAATGATTATGTGCGCGAACAGGGTTTGAAGCTTGATCGTACCGAACTGCAAATTGCCGTGATGACGTTGCAGGCGGTGCTGGATGTGGACAAGTCGCCGCTGCAGCGCGATCTGTTCCGCTATCCGGTGCCCAAGCTGAGCGAGGACGGTAGCTGCTCGCTGATCGAGGAACTGGCTGACGAGCCGTACGACCTGGCGCCCTGGTTTGGCGGTGAGAGCGAGCCGGCCCGCAGTCTGCTGACCAATCTGCATGCGCTGCTGGATTCGGTCAATCACAAGATCGGTGCCGACTGGCTGGGCATTTATCGCCGCGCCGGCGAAGGCAAGGACGCGCGGCTGGTCAAGCTGGCTTATCAGGGCCTGCCCAGCCGGGCCGAGTTTCCGCTGACCGAAGCCTTTGCCGAAACCAGCAATAACAGCCGGGTGGGGCTGACCGGCTGGGGCGTGCTGATTGAAGATGTGGCTGTGTGGCGTGCCGAAGGTGGGGGCTATTACGAATGCGACCCCAAGGTCAAAAGCGAAGTCTGCCTGCCGGTGGTGGACGAGCACGACCGCGTGCTGGGTATTCTGGATGCTGAAGCCAGCCAGACCGGTTTCTTCGACGAAAGCCGTCTGGTATGGCTGGCGGCCTTGGCGATTGTGCTGGCCGCGCCGTTTGCTGCCATGACGCCGCTTGAAAAGGCGTAAATTGCCCTCAGTTAGGGAATATTCCCCTCCACATGGCTTCGCATAGCAAGCGCGAAGTTTCCCGAACAGATTCCGGAGCAAGCATGGCCGTGCAATACCCCAACCCGCAGATTGAACCCGTTGTTGATTACGTGGCCAGTTGCAAGCTGCCCACGCCGTTCGGGGTGTTCACCATGCACGGCTTTGAAGAGCAGGACAGCCGCCGCGAGCATGTGGTGTTGACCATGGGTGATGTGGCCGATGGTCTGCCGGTGCTGGCCCGTCTGCATTCGGAATGCCTGACCGGCGATGCGCTGTTTTCGCTGCGCTGCGATTGCGGCTTCCAGCTGGAGGCGGCGCTGGATGCCATCGCCAAGGAGGGCCGCGGTGCCTTGCTCTACCTGCGACAGGAAGGGCGCGGCATCGGCCTGATCAACAAGATTCGTGCCTACAAGCTGCAGGATGGCGGCGCCGATACCGTGGAAGCCAACGAACAGCTGGGCTTCCCGGCCGACATGCGCGATTTCCGCGTGGCGCGTCACATGCTGGATGCGCTGAATATCAAGAGCGTGCGGGTGATGACCAACAACCCGCGCAAGCTGGAGACCCTGAAAAACGCCGGTATCGATGTGGTGGAGCGGGTGCCACTGATGGTGGGGCGCAATCCGCACAATGACCATTACCTGGATACCAAGGCGGCCAAGCTGGGGCATATGCTGTTTTCCTGACTGGCTGCTTGCTTGTCATCCCCCGATGCCAGAGCTTTTGCTCTGGCATTTTTTATGGCTGCCGCGCGGGCTATGGCGGCGGTTAAAGTTTGGGCATAATTTGTCGATATATTTAAAATAAAATAAGCGTATGGTTTTAATTGCCTGGGGCTGGCAAGCAAGGCGATGAGGAATCACGGTGAAAGTCACACCCAAGCAGAATGTGCTGTTGAATGCGTCGGCCTGGAATCCGCCGCCGGCTTACCGTGCAACCCCTGCCGCGGAGCAGGCGGCCGAGTTTCAGCCTGGCAGCGAGGTATTGGCCGAGTATCTGGACTGGGTGGCCTATCTGGATGATCTGGCCAGGCAGGCCAGGGAAGGGCAGGACGACGCAGGACGGCGGCTGGCGCTGGCCAAGCTGCGCTTTTTGCACCGTCGCGTGCTGTTGCTGCACGAGCAGATGATGCAGGGCGGGCGCAGCCAGGTAAAGGCCGGGCTGGAGGTGCTGCTGCGGCTGGCCGGCGAGCTGGAGCAGGTGGTGCAGGAGCTGACCGGGCGTCAGCCGCCCGTGGTGGATGAATGGCCCTTGCCCTATCGCTTGTATAGCCGGCAGGCGCCACCGACAGAGGGCTTGCGGCTGATGACGGCCGGGCGTGAGCGGCGGCAGCGGCCCAGGGGGGTGGGCAATGTGCTGCATCCGGACGAGCAGCACGCCGCGCGGCTGGTGTTGCATGGCATGCGCTTTGTCATGGCCCTGGTGCGCGACGGTTTCGGCATGGCCCAGCATCCCTTGTTGCTGCAGGCGGCAGGGCAGGAGTTGCGCATCAACCAGCTGATAGGCCCGGAGCAGGGCAATTTATAGCGTGCTCAATGAAAAAAGCCGGAATCATCAGATTCCGGCTTTCGATTTGGTGGAGATAAGCGGGATCGAACCGCTGACCTCTTGCATGCCATGCAAGCGCTCTCCCAGCTGAGCTATACCCCCGTGATGCTTTGTCTGTCCGTGGTCTGGAGCCATCGGCCAGCTGACTGTGTAGTGGTGGAGATAAGCGGGATCGAACCGCTGACCTCTTGCATGCCATGCAAGCGCTCTCCCAGCTGAGCTATACCCCCGAATGCTGGACTGATGAAACCCGTCAGGCGATGTCATCAGTATCTGAATTGTGGTGGAGATAAGCGGGATCGAACCGCTGACCTCTTGCATGCCATGCAAGCGCTCTCCCAGCTGAGCTATACCCCCACGGGTACTACGTCTGGTACTCTGGCGTCCCCACGGGGAGTCGAACCCCGGTTACCGCCGTGAAAGGGCGATGTCCTAGGCCACTAGACGATGGGGACCCTAAGAACTTTATCCGACTGGAACGGTTTGGTGGAGCTAAGCGGGATCGAACCGCTGACCTCTTGCATGCCATGCAAGCGCTCTCCCAGCTGAGCTATAGCCCCGTGTGTGTCGTTCACAGTGGGGCGCAGTATAGACAGGCTGCCGTTGGCTGTAAAGGGATCTGCGAAAAAAATTTTGCTGCGCGGCCTGCGCTATAATCGGCGGCTTAGCAATGACTGTGCGGGAATGCCGATGTCGGTTGGCCATTATGAAAACTTCCCGGTAGGTTCGATTTTGCTGCCCCGCCGCATGCGCCGGGCGGTGCATGCCATCTACCATTTTGCCCGCTATGCCGATGATGTGGCCGACGAGGGCGACCAGCAGCCGCAAGAGCGGCTGCGCGAACTGGCGCAGCTGCAAGAGCAGCTGGACGTGATCCGCGATGGCGGCACGCCGGCCATGCCGCTGATGCGTAATCTGGCGGCGGCCATTCGCAGCCATGCGCTGCCCATGCAGCCGTTTTACGATCTGCTGTCGGCTTTCAGCCAGGATGTGGTGAAAAAGCGTTACCAGAATTTTGCCGAAGTGGTGGATTATTGTCGCCGTTCGGCCAATCCGGTCGGGCGGCTGATGCTGGCGCTGTATGGTGAAAACGACCCGCGCAGCCTGGCCATGTCCGATGGCATCTGCACTGCACTGCAGCTGATCAACTTCCTGCAGGACGTGGCCATCGACTGGGACAAGGACCGCATTTATATCCCGCTGGATGACCTGGAAAAATTCCGCATTCGCGAGTCGCAGATCGCCGGGCGCGATGCCAGCGGCCTGTGGCGGCCGATGATGCTGGCGCAAATCGAGCGCACCCGTAAAATGCTGCAGGCCGGTGCGCCGCTGGGCAAGGTGCTCAAGGGACGGCTGGGGCTGGAGTTGCGGCTGGTCATCATGGGCGGCGAGCGCATTCTGAAAAAGCTGCACGACAGTGGCGGCGATGTGTTCCGCCAGCGCCCGGTGCTGACCTGGCGCGACTGGATCTATATGTTGTGGCGTGCGCTGCGCGCCCGCTGATGACCAGTACAGACAATAACAACCATACTTCGGGACGCTCCGGCCGGCCCGATGGCAGATGAGGAGAGGCGAGTGACGCCGCAGCAGTATTGTCAGGACAAGGCCGCCAGCAGCGGCTCCAGCTTTTACTACAGTTTCCGCTTTTTGCCGGCCGACCGCCGCGACGCCATTACCGCGCTGTATGCCTTTTGCCGCGAAGTGGACGATGTGGTGGACGAATGCCACGACGAGGGCGTGGCCCGTGCCAAGCTGGCCTGGTGGCGTGGCGAGGTGGCAAAGCTCTACCACGGCCAGCCTGAACACCCGGTGATGCAGGCGCTCAAGCCGCATGTGGCAGCGCTCGACCTGCCGCAAAACCTGCTGGAAGAAATCGTCGACGGCATGCAGATGGACCTGGACTTCGCCCGCTACGAGCGTTTTCAGGACTTGCTGTTGTACTGCCACCGGGTGGCCGGCGTGGTGGGCCAGCTGGCGGCGCAGATTTTCGGCTACCAGGACCGGCAGACCCTGAAATACGCCCACGAACTGGGCATTGCCTTTCAACTGACCAATATCATCCGTGACGTGGGTGAAGACGTGCGCCGTGGCCGCATCTACCTGCCGGTGGAAGAGTTGCAGCGCTTCAATGTCCCGGCCAGTGATCTGAGCAGCTACCGGGAAACCCCCGAATTCGCCGCACTGATGAGCTTCCAGATCGAGCGCGCCCGCGCATACTACCGCCGCGCCTGGGAGCTGCTGCCGGCCGTGGATCGCAAGAGCCAGCGCCCCGGCCTGCTGATGGCCGCCATTTACCGCGCCACGCTGGAGGAAATCCAGCTGGACGGCCCGGCCAAGGTGCTCAACCAGCGCCTGTCGCTGACGCCGCTGCGCAAGCTGTGGCTGGCCTGGCGCACCTGGGTATTGGGCTACCGGGCCTGATCGCGACATGGCGCGCACTCCACGCATTGCCATCATCGGCGCCGGCTGGGCCGGCCTGGCGGCCGCGGTCGAGCTGGCTGGCCACGCCGAGCTGACGCTGTTTGAAGCCGGGCGCGAGCCGGGCGGGCGGGCACGCCGCATCAGTGCCAGCGACAGCCAGCTGGATAACGGCCAGCATATTCTGATCGGCGGCTATCAGCAGTGCCTGCGGCTGATGCGCAAGGTGGGTGTCGACCCCGAGCAGGCCATGCAGCGCCTGCCCCTGAGCTGGCATCGCCAGGATGGCATACGCATGCACTGTCCGCGCTGGCCGGCACCACTGCATGTACTGGCCGGCCTGCTGTCGGCCAAGGGCTTGGCCTGGCAGGACAAGTGGCGCTTGGCCCGAGCCTTGCAAAGCCTGAAGCGGCAGGGCTGGCAGCTGGCCAGGGACTGCACGGTCAAGCAATGGTTGCGGCAGCAGGCCCAGTCGGACTGGCTGGTGCAACAATTCTGGCGGCCCATGGTGCTGTCGGCGCTCAATACCCCGCTGGAGCAGGCGTCGATGCAGATTCTGGCCACCACGCTGCGCGACAGCCTGGGCGGCCGTCGTGCCGACAGCGACCTCTTGCTGCCCAGGCAGGACCTGTCCGCGCTGTTTCCGGCCCCGGCCTTGCGCTGGCTGACCGAGCAGGGCGTGCAGTGGCGTGGCGGACTGCGTGTGGAGCAGTTGCAGGCCGTCCCGCACGGCGTGCTGGTGGAAGGGGAGCGGTTTGATGCTGCCATCGTGGCGCTGGCGCCCTATCACGCCGCCGCCCTGCTGCAAGAGCCCGGCTTGCAAGCCCAGGTCAAGGCTTTCCAGTACTGGCCGATATATACCGCATATCTGCGCTACGACGCCGACATCGCCATGCCCTTGCCGATGATGGGCTTGCAGGGCGGCACGCTGGACTGGCTGTTCGACCGTCAGGCCTTGTCGGGAGAGCGTGGCTTGCTGGCCGCCGTCATCAGCGCACCACCGCTGGCGGTGCAGGCGCTGAGCCGCGAAGCGCTGCTGCGCAAGATCGAGGTGGATATCGGTGCGCTGCTGCCGGACTTGAATGGTCTGCAGCCCAGCGCCGCGCAGCTGATCGTGGAAAAGCGCGCCACCTTTGCCTCCACCGTGGGACTGACAAGACCACACTGCCGTAGCAGGGTACAATCGGTTTTTCTGGCGGGAGACTGGCTGTGCCCGGACTACCCCGCCACGCTGGAAGGTGCGGTGCAAAGCGGTGTGACCGCCGCCCGCCAGCTATTGCAGGATTTGTCATCATCACGGGTTACCGCTGGGTGACTCACAGCAGAAAATCAATATGAACCAAACATTTGCCAAAGATTGTCTGGCTGGCCGCGTCATTCTGGTGACGGGGGCCACGCAGGGGGTAGGTCGGGAAGCTGCGCTGACGTTTGCCGCGCATGGTGCGGCGGTGGTCTTGCTGGCGCGCAGCGTCAAGGGGCTGGAAAAGGTCTACGATGAAATCGTGGCCGCCGGTGGCAAAGAGCCGGCCGCCATTCCGCTGGATCTGCTGACGGCCACTGACGAACAATTGAGCAATGCCGCCTTCCAGATCAAGCGCGAGCTGGGCCAGCTGGATGGCATCGTGCATTGCGCCTCGCATTTTTATGCCTTGTCGCCACTGTCCAACCAGGGCATAGACGAGTGGATGAACCAGTACCGCATCAATACCGTGGCACCGTTTGCGCTGACCCGCGCCTGCCTGCCGCTGCTGAAGGAGTCGGCGGACGCCTCGGTCTTGTTCATGGGAGAAACCCACTCGCTGCACCCGGCCGCCTACTGGGGTGGCTTTGGCGCGTCCAAGGCCGGCCTGAATTACCTGACCCGCGTGGCCGCCGACGAGTGGGAGGTGTATCCGAACCTGCGCGTCAACCTGCTGATTCCGGGACCGGTGAATTCGCCGCAACGCAACCGCACCCATCCGGGCGAGGCCAAGAGCGAGCGCGCTGATCTGGCCACGCTGATGCCCTATCTGCTGCACTGGATGAGTGAGTCCAGCAAGGGACAGAGCGGCGAAATCGTCGAGCTGGACCTGCGCAGCCGCAAGGGCGAATAAGCAGCACAAGGCCGGCCATCATGCGGTGGCCGGCAGATGGTCTATGGGGGAGAGCATGAAGAGTCTGTGGATCTGGCCCTTGCTGGTGCTGCTGGCCGGCTGCAACTGGGTCAATAATGTGTCCGGCCTGTCCAAGGAGGCACACAAGGCGCTGGGCGCTGCCTGCCGCCAGACCGGCCGTTCGCTGGAAGAGTGCTTCAAGCGCAATCCGGATGCCGATACCGCGGCCATTTACGCCGGCTGGCGCGAGATGAACGAGTACATGGCCAAAAACAAGCTGGAAACCATGGAACCGCCGGCCGGTGACATGCCCAAAGCCCATGCCGACAGCTCGACCCCGACACGTGAAGGTGCCTCCACCGCGGCACCGGCAGCGGAGGGCAAGTCCTCCAGTGCCGCACCCGGCCCGGCTGCGCCGCCACCGCTGAGCAGCGAGGAAGCCGACAAGGCTGCCAAGACCGATCCGCAAGTGGCGGCCGTACTGGCCGCCATCCGCCATAATGGTGGTGGCGACAAAGCCAAGTCCAAGGCCGGTGGCGGTGCCACTGCCGGCGAACCTGACCAGAAACGCCTGCTCAACATCATCCAGCAACTCAATGGCAACAAACCTGCCGACAACGGCCAGCCCCCGGCCGAGAATGCCAATAACGCCAATCCCGGTTGAATCCTTCCTGCGCTTTTCCTGATGGCAAAAACCAAAACTGTTTTCAGCTGCACCGAGTGCGGCGGCCAAGTGCCGAAATGGCAGGGCCAGTGTCCCCATTGTTCTGCCTGGAACACCCTGGTGGAAGCCGTGGCCACCCCGGCCGCCAGCAACCCGCGTTTCCAGTCCTGGTCCACCACCAATGCCCGCGTGCAAGTGCTGTCCGAGGTCAAGACCGAGGAAGTCCCGCGTGACCCTTCCGGCATTGACGAGCTGGACCGGGTACTGGGCGGCGGCATCGTGCGCGGGGCGGTCATCCTGATTGGCGGCGACCCTGGCATCGGCAAATCCACCCTGTTGTTGCAGGCACTGGCGGTGATCGGCAAGCGGCGCAAGGTGCTGTATGTGTCGGGCGAGGAATCGCCCCAGCAAATCGCCCTGCGTGCCTCGCGGCTGGCGGTCGACCCCAGCCAGGTCAATCTGCTGGCGGAAATCCGCCTGGAAGCCATTCTGGAAACGCTCAAGCAGGAGCAGCCGGAAGTGGCGGTGATCGACTCCATCCAGACCCTCTACACCGAACAGGTGACCTCGGCCCCCGGCTCGGTATCGCAAGTGCGCGAATGTGCCGCCCAGCTGACCCGCATGGCCAAGCAGACCGGCACCACCATCCTGCTGGTCGGCCATGTCACCAAGGAAGGCTCGCTGGCCGGTCCGCGCGTGCTGGAACACATGGTGGACACCGTACTGTATTTCGAGGGCGATGCCCACTCCAACTACCGCATGATCCGCGCCATCAAGAACCGCTTTGGCGCCGTCAACGAGCTGGGCGTGTTCGTGATGACCGAAACCGGGCTCAAGGGCGTGTCCAACCCTTCGGCCATCTTCTTGTCGTCCTACCGGGACGATGTGGCCGGCTCCTGCGTGCTGGTCACCCAGGAGGGCAGCCGCCCGCTGCTGGTGGAAATCCAGGCGCTGGTGGACGATTGCCACGGCATGCAGCCCAAGCGGCTGGCGGTGGGGCTGGAACAGAACCGGCTGGCCATGCTGCTGGCCGTGCTGCACCGCCACGGCGGCGTGGCCTGCTTTGATCAGGATGTGTTTCTCAATGCGGTGGGCGGGGTCAAGATCAGCGAGCCGGCCGCCGACCTGGCAGTGATCCTGGCCATGGTATCGTCCTTGCGTAACAAGCCCCTGCCGGAAAAGCTGGTGGTGTTTGGCGAAGTGGGCCTGGCCGGCGAGGTGCGCCCGGTGTCGCGCGGACAGGAGCGGCTGAAGGAAGCCGCCAAGCTGGGCTTTGGCCGCGCCATCGTGCCCACGGCCAACAAGCCGCGCCAGCCTATCGAAGGGCTGGAAGTGATTACCGTCGACCGGCTGGAACATGCGGTCGATTATTGCCGAGGAGACTGAGCATGATTGCCCACGCCGATCTGGAAGCCGAACTGGCCTATCTGCAGCGCTATGCGCTGGCGCAGCTGCGCGACCGCGATGCGGCCAATGAAATCGTGCAGGAGACCGTGCTGGCCGCGCTGGAGTCGGGCGACAGCTTCAGTGGCAAGTCCAGCCTGCGCACCTGGCTGACTTCCATCCTGCGCTTCAAGCTGATCGACCGGCTGCGCCGCAAGGGCAAGGAGGTGCTGTTCGAATCGCTGGAGGATGAAACCGATGACAGCGACTTTGACGGCCTGTTCAGCAAGGATGGCCACTGGCAGGACAAGATCAAGGCCTGGAGCGGGCCGGAAGAGTCGCTGATGTCCCGTCAGTTCTGGGAAGTGTTCGAGCGCTGTTCCGAGGTGATGCCGCGCCGCACCGCCATGGCTTTTGTCATGCGCGAGGTGATGGGGCTGGAAATTGCCGAAATCTGTAACAATCTGGACGTGACCGCGACTAACTGTTCAGTACTGCTGTATCGCGCCCGCATGAGCTTGCGCGAATGTTTCGAAATACGCTGGACCGGGGAGGCCAAGGCATGAAGATCAATTGCCGGCAGGCCAGTCGCCTGATATCACAGGGGCTGGACCAGCCCTTGAACCAATGGCAATACGTGCGCCTGCGGGTGCATTTGTGGATGTGCGGCAACTGCCGCCAGTTTTCACATCAACTGCAGCTGTTGCAGCAGGCCGCACGCAAGGCCGGGCGCGGCGAGTAAGCCTGTTGCCGCAGTCATGCCAAAGCCGGGTCCATGCCCGGCTTTTTGCTTAATGGCGTTTCTTGCTGCTGGCCGCAGGCTGGCAGCGCTGCGGGCAGCTGCCACACTGTTTGCTGGAGAGGCCGGCGCAGTCCAGCGACTGTTTCAGGGCACAGACCGAGCGGCGGCAGGCGATGAAGCGGACCTGTTCTTCCGCCGCCAGGGCGCGGAAATGGCGCATCACATTGTGGCCGAGAAAATCGGTGAACAGGATGAGCAGATCGGTGCCGGCCGGCAGACGGTCGCTCTTGCGCTGATGCGAGCTGTTGCGCCCGTTCAGGTGGCGGTGAATGGTGATGCCGAACTCTTGCAGCACCTCGGGAATATTGCCCAGCGTATCCGCGCCTACCAGCATTGCATTCATGACAGCTCCTGATCGATATGTTTTGCAAATGATAATCATTATTATTTACAAAGACAAGACCCCTCAGCGCAGATTTGCCCGGCTGGCAAGCGGCTAGGGCAGGAGCTGCACGCGGATGCGTACCGACTGCTGCTCGCTCAGCAACTGGCGGCCACTGCCCAGCAGCAAGCTGTGCTGGCCTTGCTGGTCACGGCCTATGCTGGCCACCTCTATCCATTCACCCAGGCGCCCGGCCACGGTGGTGGAAAGCTGGCTGCCCGCGCGCTGCTTGCCGGCAAAAGCCTGCTGGCTGACTGCCAGTTCGATGAGCACCCGTTCACCCTGCAGGCGGGGGAGGGCATAAAAGCCGCTGACGGCTTCCTGCCAGCTGCTGCCGCGTACGATATTGCCTTGTGGTGTCAGCAGCAGCCAGGGCAGGGGACGACTTTGCACCAGCTGGATAAAGCCGCTGTGCTCGTCCAGCAGGGTGAGGCTTTGCAGGCTCTGGCCGGACTGGCTGCGGCTGTCCTGCCCGGCGGACAGGGCCAGCTTGCCAACCGGCTGACCGGGCATGATGCGGCCAATGCTGATGCCGCCCTGCAGCTGCACCCCGGACTGGCTCTGCAGGCTGCTGCCGGACTGGCTCACTTCCAGCCGCAGGCTGAGCGGGCGCACATCCAGCTGTCTGGCCAGTGCCGCCAGCTGCTGCTCACGTGCTGGGCTGGCATCGATGATCAGCTGGTTGTCCATCGCACTCAGCCGTTCATCCGGCCGCAGTTGCGGCTGCAAGGCCGCTTGCAATTCGCTGGGGGTGCGCCAGTTCAGTTCTACCAGTTGCATGGCCTGGGCGGTGCTGTTGACCAGCAATACCGCAACAAGTAACAGAAGACGCATTTACAGCTCCTTGCCCGAGCGCCAGATCGACCAGATCAGCCATACGCTGTTGAACAGGGCGATCATGAAGCCGATGAAACCGAAGAAGGGCAGGCCGAACAGCTTGGGCCCGGCGTTCACCGTCATCACGATGGAGGAGCCGATGATCAGGCAGCCGGTGACGATGGCCATGGTCAGGCGGTTGGTACTGCGGTCCAGCTGTTTGCCGAAGCTGTCCAGCCGCTGCAGGTCCAGCTGGATGCGGAACTTGCCCTGGCGGATGTCCTTGGACAGCCGCAGGATGTCGCGCGGCAGGCCGGTGAGCATGCCCAGCGTTTCCTGCAGGGTGAGTTTGCCACGCTTGAGCAGGGTTTTCGGGTGGTAGCGCGCCAGCAGCAGTTCGCGCACAAAGGGCGTGATGTGCTCCACCAGCTGGAAGTCCGGATCGAGCTGGCGGCCCAGTCCTTCCAGCGTGATCAGTGCCTTGAACAGCATGGCCATGTCCGGCGGCAGCAAGATGCCGTGGTCACGGATCAGCGCCATGATGTCGGTGATCAGCTGGCTGATGTTGAGATCTTTCAGCGGCACATGTTCGTACTGGAACATGAATTCGCTGATGTCGTAGGCGAACTTTTGTTCATCCACCGGGGTGTTGCCGGTCCACTCGATCAACACGTCCATCATGGCGTGTTCGTTGCGTTCGGCCAGTGCCGCCAGCAGATCGACGATCTCGTCGCGCCGGCCATGGCTGATGCGGCCCACCATGCCGAAATCGATAAAGGCGATGCGGTGTTCCGGCAGGAAGAACACATTGCCGGGGTGCGGGTCGGCATGGAAAAAACCGTTGAGCAGAATCATCTTCAACACCGCGTCGGCCCCGCGGCTGGCCAGCTCCACCGGGTCAAGGCCGCTGGCGGCCAGCTGGTCGAGGCGGCTGGCCGGCACGCCATCGATATGCTGCTGCACATTCACTGCCGGATTGGTGTAGTCCCAATACACCTTGGGTACCACCACTTGCGGGTCATCGGCAAAATCGCGGGCGAAGCGTTCCATATTGCGCGCTTCCACCGCCAGATCCATCTCGCGTTTCAGTGAGCGGGAAAACTGGCTGACGATTTCCACCGGCTGGAAGCGCCGCGCATCCGGGAACTCCATTTCGATCAGCGTGGCCAGGTGTGCCAGGATGCGCAGGTCGGCATCCACCTTTTCCACGATGCCGGGACGGCGCAGCTTGACCGCCACCTGGCTGCCATCGTGCAGGGTGGCAAAATGCACCTGGGCAATGGAGGCCGAGCCGATGGGCTTTTCCTCGAAGCTGGCAAACAGCTCTTCCGGCGGCTTGCCCAGCGCCTTTTGCACCAGCAGCCGTACCGAGGCCGGGTCGACCGGCGGCACGGTGGACTGCAGTTTTTCGAATTCGGCAATCCACTCGGCCGGGAAAACATCCACCCGCGTCGACAGGATCTGCCCCAGCTTGATAAAGGTGGGGCCCAGTTCCTCGAAGGCCAGTCGCACCCGCACCGGGGTGGGCAGGCCGGCATCGGCATCCGGCAGGTGCAGGTTCAGCCATTCGCCGGCTTTTTCCATGGCGCGTGGCAGGCGCAGGCGCTGGGCGAATTCTCCCAGGCCATGGCGAATGAGGATGCCGCTGATTTCCTTCAGGCGCGGAAGGTCGCGCATTGCAACAAGAGTTTCTCTGAGCATGGGCTATCTGGTGTCCAAGTTGGCTTTACACTCCCGGCCCTGTCCGATAGAGTGCGGCCTATGAAATTGCAACTCCGATTACTCGCCGTGATGCTTGCTGGCGTCATGGTTTTTGCCCAGGCCGCACCGGAAAAGAATGTGCAGGATGCACGGCCCAAGGTCGAGGCCTCGGAAGACCCCATTGCCAAGTATGCCTCGCCCGGCGAGGATGCTGTAGGTGATTTGCTGCTGCAGGCCATGAGCCTGCTGGGTGTGGCCTACCGTTTTGGTGGCAATTCGCCGGTCAGTGGTCTGGATTGCAGCGGTTTTGTCCGTTATGTATTCCAGAAATCCCTCAAGGTCAATTTGCCGCGAACCTCGGCCGAGATGGCGCATATCGGCAAGGCTGTCGATAAAAGTGAACTGGTCGCCGGTGATCTGGTCTTCTTCAATACCCGCGGTTTTGCCTATTCCCATGTTGGCATGTATATGGGCAACGGCAAGTTCATCCATGCGCCGCGCACCGGGCGCAATGTCGAAGTGGTGAGCCTGAACCAGAGCTACTGGCAAAGCCGCTGGAATGGCGCACGCCGCATCAACCGCAATAATGCCAATGTGCAGGCCGCGGACGAGCTGCCGGGGGGCAGCGATGCGGTTGCCGCCAAGTCGCGTGACAACAGTGCCGCGGCTGCACCCAAGGTAAAATGTCGCAAAGGCAGGAAGTGCAAGGCCGTGGCCGAAGCACCGGCCAGCAAGAAAAAAGGCGGCAAGGCCGAGAAAGCCGGCAAGAGTGGCAAATCGGCCCGCGCTGACAAGTCCGCCCACGCCGGCAAGTCCGGCCACGGCAAGAAGAAAAAGGTCGCCGACTGACGCGTCGGCGGCTGACCATCATCACGATGCCCGCCTTGGCGGGCATTGCGTTTTCAGGATTAGCCAGGCATGGCCATGAATATTGACATTCCGGTATGGAAAGATCCGCAGGGCGGCATTGTCGCCTGTGTGGAAAAAATCAAGGTAATGAACGAAAACCTGGAGGAATTGCAGCAAATGGCGCAGGACGCGCTGGAAGATGCCATTCTGATGGGCTGTGACGAACAGCAGGTCAAGGATTTCCTGGTGCGGCTGATGCAAAGCCTGCACAACCCCTATCAGCCCTGAAAGGCAGACCGGCATGCAATGGCCTTTTGAAGTCCTGATCGGGCTGCGTTATCTGCGCGCCAAACGGCGCAATGGTTTTATCTCCTTCATTTCCCTGATATCCATTGTCGGCATCGCGCTGGGCGTGGCGGCACTGATCATCGTGCTGTCGGTGATGAACGGTTTCCAGAAGGAAATCCGTGGCCGCATCCTCAGCGTGGCCTCCCATGTGGAAATCTCCGCCTTTGATGGTCGTCTGCCGCAGTGGCAGGGCGTGGCCAAGGTGGCCGAACGCGATGCCCACGTGCTGGCTGCCGCCCCCTTCGTCAATGGCCAGGGCCTGTTTTCCGCCTATGGCAATGTGCGCGGCGGCCTGGTGCGCGGCATCGAGCCGGCACTGGAAGACAAGGTGGTGGATGTGGGCCAGCACATGCTAAAGGGCCGGCTGGAGGCGCTCAAGCCCGGCCAGTTCGGCATCGTGCTGGGGGTGGAGCTGGCGCGGCAGCTGAATGTGGGCATGGGTGACAAGGTGACGCTGTTTACCCCGGAGGGGACGGTCACCCCGGCGGGAATGATTCCGCGCTACAAGCAGTTCACCGTGATCGGCATTTTCAAGGTGGACATGTTCGAATACGACGCCTCGCTGGCGATGATCCATCTGCAGGATGCCCAGGTGTTGTCGCGGCTGGGCGATACGGTCAGCGGCGTGCGCCTGAAGCTGGATGACCCGATGCTGGCTCCGCTGGTCAAGGCCAATCTGCAACAGGCGCTGGGCCAGCAGGATCAGGTGACCGACTGGACCGATACCAATGCCAATTACTTCCGTGCCGTGCAAATCGAAAAACGCATGATGACCATCATCCTCACCCTGATCGTGGCGGTGGCGGCCTTCAATCTGGTGTCCACCCTGGTGATGGTGGTGACCGACAAGCAGGCCGATATTGCCATTCTGCGCACGCTGGGGGCGTCACCATCCAGCATCATGAAGATTTTCATGATCCAGGGCTCGGTGGCCGGGGTCAGCGGCACTCTGGCCGGCGTGGCCGGCGGGGTGCTGGTGGCGCTGAACCTGGATGTGATCGTGCCGCTGATCGAACGCGTGCTGGGCACCAAGCTCTTGTCCAGCGAGGTGTACATGATCGACTACCTGCCATCCGACGTGCAGCTGGGCGACGTGAGCACCATTACCGTGATTGCCCTGTTGCTGGCCTTGCTGGCCACCATTTATCCCAGCTGGCGTGCTGCGCGCACCCAGCCGGCGGAGGCGCTGCGCTATGAGTAATGTGCTGAACTGCCGCCATCTGGGCAAAACCTATAGCGAAGGCCGGCTCAACCTGACCGTGCTGGCGGATGTGACAATCCGGGTGGACAAGGGCGAGCGGCTGGCCATTGTCGGGGCTTCCGGTTCGGGCAAAAGCACGCTGCTGCACCTGTTGGGCGGGCTGGATACGCCCAGCCAGGGTGTGGTGGAAGTGCTGGGGCGCGATCTGGCCAGTCTGTCCGAGGCCGAACGGGGCGTGCTGCGCAACCAGTCGCTGGGTTTTGTTTACCAGTTCCATCATCTGTTGCCGGAATTTTCGGCACTGGAAAACGTGATGATGCCCTTGCTGATTCGCCGCCTGCCGCGCAAGGAGGCTGCCGAGCAGGCGGCTGCCATGCTGGAGCGGGTGGGCCTGTCACAACGCCTGCAGCACAAGCCGGGCGAATTGTCCGGCGGTGAGCGCCAGCGTGCAGCCATTGCCCGGGCACTGGTGACACAGCCGGCCTGCCTGCTGGCCGATGAGCCGACCGGCAATCTGGATTACCAGACCGCCCGCCAGGTGTTCGACCTGATGCTGGAGCTGAACGAGGGCCTGGGCACCAGCCTGATCATCGTCACCCATGATCTGGAGCTGGCCGGCCGGGCGCAACGCACACTGCGGCTGGTGGAAGGCCGTTTGCAGGACGCAGGGCTGAGCGCCTGAGCCATCAGCGCGATACGGAGAAAACAATGCTGTTTGTGCGTGAAGAAATGGATTTTGACGTGGTACTGCAAGCGCTGCAGACCGGCCCCGGGCTGACCCAGCTGCTGCTGGGCGTGCTATGCCTGTTGCTGGGGGTGTTTGCCGCGCGCCAGGCGTTCCGGCGCTGGTTCCAGCATCACCCCGAGCGTTACGACCGTTTCATTCCCTACACCGCCTTCCGCCTGGTCTTGCCGCTGGTCTCCCTGTTTTCCATGCTGTTTTGCATCATGGGCTGGATGCTGGTGCTGCACACGCGTCCGCACCTGCTGCCCTTGTTTACCGCCATGTTGTTCTGGCTGGGGGTGATCCGGCTGTTTTCCGCGGTGATGCGTCAGGCCCTGCCGCAAGGCAAGTTCGAGCGTAACTCCGAACACTTCATTGCCACTGTGCTGTGGCTGGGTTTTGTCAGCTGGGCCATCGGTTTCGATGAAGTGATGCTGGACTGGCTGCAGTCGGTGTCCTTCAGCGTGGGCAAGACACATCTGGACCTGCTGACCATCCTCAATGCCATGCTGTGGGTGTCCATCATCGTGGTGGTGGCCTTGTGGATCAGCCGGGTGATCGAGGCGCGGGTGATGGGGCTCAAGCACATGGACCTGTCGCTGCGCATCGTGTTTGCCAAGATGGCGCGCACCCTGCTGATTGTCGTGGCGGTACTGATTGCCCTGCCGGTGGTGGGGATAGACCTTACCGTACTGTCGGTATTCGGCGGGGCGGTGGGTGTGGGTCTGGGGTTTGGCTTGCAGAAAATTGCCAGCAATTATGTCTCCGGCTTCATCATCCTGCTGGACCGCTCCATCCGCATCGGCGACCGGCTGATGGTGGATAACCGGGTGGGCTATGTCACCCGCATCACCTCGCGCTATGTGGTGCTGAAAAGTGCCGATGGCTCCGAGGCGCTGGTGCCGAACGATGCACTGATTTCCAATACCGTGATCAACCAGTCCTATTCGGACAAGGCCATGTGGATCAGCCTGCCCATCCAGGTGGATTACGCCACCGATCTGGAGCAGGCGCTGGCCGTGCTGCGTGAAGCCGCCGTGCACCCACGGGTGCCGACCGACCCGGCGCCGGCGGCTTTTGTCACGGCCTTTGCCGATAGCGGCATCAATCTGGAACTGGGCATCTGGGTGAAAGACCCGGAAAACGGCTTCATGGGCTTGAAATCGGAAATCTATCTGGCCATCTGGCGGCGCTTCAAGGAGCTCGGCATCGAGATTCCCTACCCGCAGCGGGATGTGCGTATTGTCAGCGAGGTGGCTGGGGCACTGCCCGGCCGGGGAGAGCAGGCATGAGCGGCAAACGACTGGCGATTGTGGATGACGATGCCGCGGTGCGGCAGGCATTGATCTGGCTGCTGGATGGCCAGGGTTATCAGGTCAGCGGTTTTGACAGTGCCGAGGAGTTTCTGGCCACCGGGCCGGATGCCGGTTTCAATGGCCTGATCGTCGACCTGCGCATGTCCGGCATGTCCGGCATCATGTTGCTGGAGCGGCTGGCCGAGCTGGCTTATTGCCCGCCGGCCATCATGCTCACCGCGCACGGCGATGTGCCGCATGCGGTGGCGGCCATCAAGCTGGGGGCGCTGGATTTCATGGAAAAGCCCTTTGATGACGAGGTGCTGCTGGCGCGGGTGGAAAAGATGCTGCGCCAGGATGAAGCCAACCGCGCGGCCCACGGTCGCCGCCAGCGCGTCAGCGCCTTGCTGGCCTTGCTGACCGAGCGGGAAAAGGAAGTCATGCAGCTGATCCTGCTGGGCAAGCTCAACAAGCAGATTGCCGAGGATCTTTCCATCAGCATGAAAACGGTGGAAGTACACCGCTCGCGGGTATTCGAGAAAATGGGTGTCAAATCGGCGGTGGAGCTGGCCGGCCTGCTGGCTGCCAGCCAGTCCGAGCATGGCGGGAGTCGTGGCGATGGGCACTAAGCAGCCGGTTTCGGTACTGGTGGTGATTCACACTGCCGACGGCCAGGTATTGTTGATCGAACGCGCCGACAAGGCCGGCTACTGGCAATCGGTCACCGGCAGCCGCGAGGGCGAGGAAAGCCTGCGCGAAACCGCCTGCCGCGAATTGCTGGAAGAAACCGGGCTGGATGCCAGCCAGCATCAATTGAGCGACTGGCAGCTGCACAACCGCTACGAAATCTACCCGCACTGGCGGCACCGTTATCCTGACGGGGTGACGCATAACGACGAGTATGTGTTCGGCCTGCAGCTGGCACAGCCGCTCAGTGTGCAGCTAGCCCCCGGCGAACACACCGCCCAGCAGTGGCTGCCCTGGCAGCAGGCGGCCGAGCTGGTGTTTTCTCCGTCCAATGCCGCCGCCATCCGCCTGCTGCCATTCCGCCTCGGCCTCGAACAGGCTTAGACCCTGCTCAGAGCCTGAGCAGCCAGCCGCATAGCGCGGCGGCTGCCAGAACCGGGATCACCCCCACCTTGTAGCGCAACAGCGCCAGCGCCGCCGCCAGCGCAAGCAGCACGGCCGGCCAGTCCGGCCCGGCCTGCCAGCCCTGCGGCCAAAGTGCATGCCAGCCGAAGAACAATGCCAGATTGGCAATGACACCGACCACGGCCGCCGTGATGGCGGTGAGCGGTGCGGTGAGCGACAGCGTGCCGTGCGTGCGCTCGATCAGTGGCCCGCCGGCCAGAATGAACAGAAAAGACGGCAAGAAGGTAAACCAGGTGACCAGGCAGGCGGCCATGACACCGGCCAGCCAGGGCGTGCTGCCAGCCACATGCTGATAGCCGCCGACAAAGCCGACAAAGGCCACCACCATGATCAGCGGCCCGGGCGTGCTTTCGCCCAGCGCCAGCCCGTCCATCATCTGCCCGGCACTCAGCCAGCCATAGTGGCTGACCGCGCCCTGATAGACATAGGGCAGGACCGCATAGGCACCACCGAAGGTCAGCAAGGCTGCCTTGGTAAAAAACCAGCCCATCTGGGTAAACGGATGCTGCCAGCCATAATGGCCGAGCAGCACCAGCAGCGGCACGGCCCATAGCAGGCCGCCGGCCAGCAGCACCCGCAGCAGGCGTGCCAGACTGAAACGGGCATGCGCCGGGGTGGGGGTGTCATCGTCGATCAGTGCCGGGCCGCTGGCCGTGGCACGCTGGCCATGGCTGCTGCTGGCGGCGGCAAACAGCGCCGGATGGCGCTGGCCGGCCAGATAGCCGATGGCGGCGGCAGCCAGTACGATCAGCGGAAACGGCAGGCCAAACAGCGCCAGTGCCACAAAGGAGGCCGCCGCCAGCGTCCACAGCAACCGGTTTTTCAGCGTGCGCTGGCCGATGCGCAGTGCTGCCTGCAGCACAATCGCGACAATGGCCGGCTTGATGCCGTAAAACAGTCCGGCCACCAGGGGTAGCTGGCCCAGCGCCAGATACAGCCAGGACAGCCCGCTCAGGATGAACAGCGAAGGCAGGACGAACAGCCCGCCTGCGATGATGCCGCCCCAGCTGCGATGCATCAGCCAGCCGATATAGGTGGCCAGCTGTTGAGCCTCCGGCCCCGGCAGCAGCATGCAGTAATTGAGCGCATGCAAGAAGCGCCGCTCCGAGATCCAGCGGCGTTTTTCCACCAGCTCCTGATGCAGCAGGGCGATTTGCCCGGCGGGGCCGCCAAAGCTGATAAAACCCAGCTTGAGCCAGAAGGCGAAGGCTTGTCGCAGGCTGACTGCGGCGGGAGCCGCTGGGGGCGGACTGGAAGACATGGCACTCCTGCGTGTTGGGTGGCTGGACAAGGCGCTACTGTAGCGCAGTCCGGCCCATGGGCAGGCAAAGACATGCTTCGTCACAAAACAAGCAAGGACAGCGCGCCTGCTGCCCGTTACAATCCGGTTTTCTTATTTTCGTCATCAAACTGTCATGTCCGCACTGGAAAGCATCAATCAGGCCCTGTTCCTGCTCGTCAATGCCACGCCGGCCTCGCCTGCGCCACTGATCATGCTGGCCATCGTGCTGGCCAAATACCTGATCCTGCTGATTCCCTTGCTGCTGCTGGGCATGTGGTTGTGGGGCGAACAAGCGCAGCGCGAACGAGCCTTGCGGGTCTTGCTCAGTGTCGGGCTGGCCTTGTTGTGCAACCAGCTGATCGGCCTGGCCTGGGATCACCCGCGCCCCTTTGCCATCGGTCTGGGCTACCGCTTTATCGCCCACGCGGCCGATCCTTCCTTTCCCAGCGACCACACCACCATCTTTGCCACCACCGCCTATGCCTTCTGGTTGGCCGGCAAGGCCCGCCTTGGCCGTGTCCTGCTGCTGCTGACGCTGGCGGTAGGCTGGTCGCGGGTCTACCTGGGGGTGCACTGGCCGCTGGACATCCTGGGCGGCCTGCTGCTGCCCTTGCTGTACTGCTGGCTGCTGGCGCTGGCCTGGCCGGCCTGTGGTGCGCGCCTGTTGCCGCCGCTGAACGAGGCGTATCGCCTGTTGCTGGCCAAGCCGATCGCGCTGGGCTGGATCAGGGCCTGATGCCTTTGATGGCTGGAGCAATAAAAAAAACGAGGCTGCGGCCTCGTTTTTTTATTGTCTGGGCCGGCTCAGGCCGCCAGTTGCCGCCAGCCCTGCACCATCATCACCAGTGCGATCACGAGCATCAGCAGGCTGGACAGATAGGGCAGCCGCCGCGCCAGGCCATCCAGATTACCCAGGCGCTGGCCCAGTTGCTGGGCACCCCAGGCGGCAAGCACCCCCACGCTGACCAGCGACAGCGCCAGCCCCAGGCTGAAAGACGCCACCAGGGTCAGGCCCAGCGCCACCCGTTTCAGTTGCAGGCACAGCAACAGGATGGTGACCGAGGCCGGGCAGGGCATCAGCCCGCCAGTCAGGCCAAACAGGGCGATCTGCGCCGTGCTCACCGGCTTGCCGGCAAAGCGGCGGGCAATTTCATCGGCATGGGCTTGTTCGTGGGCATCCTGATAGCCGGCACTGGCTGCCGATTGCGCATGGCCTTGCTGCGGGCGCCTGGCGGCAAACTGGCCACGCCCGCCTGCTGCCGGAGCGGCCTGGTTACGATAGCGCCGGGTCGGCGGCGGGCCGAAGCGCACGGCAAACTGGTGGCCATGGCCGCCGTGGCGCATGTCCAGCGTGACATCAAACTGGTGTGGCGCGGCCACCGGCTGGGCCGATTGCAAGACCTTGCCATGTGGCAGCAAATCATGGCTTTCGCTGTGGCCATCATCACGGCGCAGCTGCAGCTGGTAGCGTACGTCGGCCTGTGGTGGTCGCGGGCGCAGCTGGTTGTTGTAGCAGTAAAGCTGCAGATGCGCCGGCTGGCCGGGGCTGATCAGCAGTTCCACCAGGCCATGGCCGGTGTTGATGATCTTGCCGCCGTGCGGTGCATGCTGCCAGGCACGGGCTGCCAGATTGTCCTGCCGCGTGCGCCAGCACATCCAGCCGGCAATGCCCAGCACGATTAGGCCGGACAGCAGCAGCAGCCAGGGTTCGGCCTGCTCCACCAGCAGCTGGTTACCAAAATGCAGTGCCGTGGATGCCAGCAGCCATACCACCAGCGAATGCGACAGTGCCGCACACAGGCCCAGCAAGACTGCCTGGGCGATGCTGCCACGGATGGCGATGATGAAAGACGCCATTAGCGTCTTGGAGTGGCCCGGCTCCAGTCCATGCAGCGCACCGAGCAGGATGGCGGATGGAATGAACAACCATAGATTGGTCGAGCCTTGCTGTATGAGTTCGGAAAGAGCTGGCATGATGACGGACTTCGTGTTGGCAATTGCCCGCAATATACTACCCCCCAGTATGTTTGGAGAAGGAAAATAGCAGCATGGGACATACCATGAAGGGTCAGAAGCCTTTACTGGCCAGGGTCCGGCGCATCAAGGGCCAGGCCGCGGCCATCGAGCGTGCGCTGGAGGAGGGGCAGGAATGCATGGCGGTGTTGCAGCAGATCGCCGCCATTCGCGGGGCGGTGAACGGATTGATGGCCGAGGTGCTGGAAGGCCATCTGCGTGAGCATCTGCTACTGCAGCAGCCTGCCGCAGACGGGCCGGAAGCGCAGCCGGCCCGGCAGGCTGAGGTGGATCAGGTGATGCGGATCGTGCGTTCTTACCTGAAGTAAGCGCTCAGCGGCCTTTGCCCATGGCCTCGCTGACCCGGAAACGTCCAGCCAGCAAACCCAGCAGGCCGATGGTGTGACGGGTCTGTTCCACGCAGTCGGACAGGCTTTGCTGTGCCAGGTGCATGGAGCTGGCCACGGTACCGATCTCTGCCGTGGCACTGGCATGGGCCTGGCCGGAATCGGTAAGCTGGCCGATGGTGCCAAGCAGGCTGCTGACAATGCGCTGTACTTCGATGTTTTCTCCGGCCGATGCCTCGGCCAGCTGCAAGCCCTGTTCCAGGTGCTGCATGCCGCTTTGCATGGTATTCACCGCCTCGCTCGCCTGGTGCTGCACCCGCTGGATCATGCCGTCGATTTCCAGCGTCGACTTGCTGGTGCGTTCCGCCAGCTTGCGCACTTCGTCGGCCACCACGGCAAAGCCACGGCCGCTTTCCCCGGCCCGTGCCGCTTCGATGGCGGCATTGAGCGCCAGCAGATTGGTCTGCTTGGCAATTTCCTGAATCAGGCTGACTACCTGTTCGATTTCGCGGGTGCTGTCGCTGAGCTGGGCAATGGTCTGTGCCGAGTGTCCGACCGTCTCGCGGATGCCCAGCGTACTCTGGCTGACCGTGTCCAGTTGCTGGCGGGCCAGCAACTGTTGCTGCTGCATGGCCAGTTCCATGCCGTTGGCGTTGTGATTGGCGGTGTCGAGTGTTTCCTGCTGCCGGCTCAGCCCGTCCTGGGTGCGTTGTACCGTGCTCAATACCTGGCTGGCAGCCGTCACCGTGGCCATATTGTGCGCGGCCATGTCGTGGTTGCGCTGCTGCAGCGACTGGCTCAGCCGTATCACCTGACCCAGCGTGCGGTCGAACTGGTCGATCAGGCTGTTGACCCATTGTGCCATCACCCCGGTTTCGTCCGACCTGAGCTGGCTGCGGTCCAGCCGCAGGGTGAGGTTGCCATCGCCTTCGGCGATATTGCGTATCATGCCGCTCATGCCGCGCAGTCGTAAGGCCAGCGGCCGGGTAAAGGCCTGGCGAAACACCACGGCCCCCGCCACCAGCAATAGCAGGTTCAGCAAGAGCTGCAGGCCGGCCGGCGGGGCGAGCAGGGTCTGTACTGCATAGCCCACGCCGAGCAGCAGCAGCTGCACCCCGACAAAGCCACGCATCAGCCGCTGGCTGACCGAGCGATAGCGGTAGACTTCGGCCAGATCGGCCTCGCACATCATGCCCCATACATCCGCAGAGCCGGGCATCTGGAAGCGGATGCCCTTGCCGATCACCGGGATGTGACGGTAGTCGGAATAGCCCGGATAGGTGACGAACAGGTTTTCCCCGTGGCGTATGGTTTCACGTACGCCGGGGTGCAGCTGGCCGGTGGCCGGATCATTGAACACCAGTTCCAGCTCGGTGTGCTGGGCAACCTTCACCACGCCGTAGGCCGTCTTGACCCCGTCTTTCAGATTGTCGCCGCCGCTGAAGGTACGGTCTTCAAAGCGCGAGCGCGACAAGGCCGTGCCCGGCGCAATGCCCGGGTCGAAGCGGGACTGCACCATGAACAGATAATTGTCGCCGGACTCATGGAAAATATGGCCGGCTTCGCGCTGGATCAGGTCGCCCACCACATCGTTGGGCACCCGCGCGCACAGGCAGGCCTGTTGCTGTCCGTTCAGGCGCAAGGGACGCATGAACAGCAAGGTGACGGCATCGTGAAAGCTGGAGCTGCGCGGGCCCTGCTGCAGGGTTTGCGGGTCGCGGTAGGGACCATAGAGAAAGGCTTGCTGCAAGCCCTGCGCCAGCGCCGCCGCATGTGGCCCCTGCGTACAGGCGCGGCTGCCGGCACTGGAGGCCAGCACCCGGTTGTCCGGAAGCAGGATGAACAGCTCGGTGACATCCGGCAGCTCGGACAGGCGTGACGCCAGTTCGCTCGCCAGCTGTTCCGGCGCCATGCTGCCCAGCCGCATGGCCAGGCCTTCCAGCTGCCGCCATTGTTGCTCCGCCCATTGCTGCAGTATCAGCACCCGCAAACGCCCAAAGTTGTCAAAAATGCTTTCCAGCGCCGGGTAGCGGTCACGGTTATAGGCACAGGCCAGGCCCATGGCCAGTTTGCCGCTGGGGCCCAGCCAGGGTAGCCAGCGTTTTTCTGCCGCACTCAGGGCCATGCGATGGCTGATCAGACTCATGGACATCTCCAGATGGGGTGATGGGCAGCAAGCCCGACAAACTTTCCCCATGCGTGATGCAAGATGCATGCCTGTGGTGCAAGAAATTAAAGTGTTGAATTACACCGAATCGATTGATTTGAAAGATATTGTATTCAATATGCCAGTTTTATTGCACCATTCTGGATGGCTCGCCCTGTTTGGGTGCGGGAATGCCCTGTTGTGAGGCACGCGCTGACCAGCTGTTGCACCGGCTAAAACGCTGTCAGCGGTTTTTTTCACTTCATCTGCGCTGGGGGCTGGCGCTGCCCTGCCTGAGTAGGCTATGGATAGAGTCATGAAACCTCTGCACGTAACGACTTACAACATCCACAAAGGCATGTCGCCGCTTAACCGTCACCTGCGCGTGGAAGAAATTGCCCAGGCGCTGGAGACACTGTCCCCCGACCTGCTGTTTTTGCAGGAGGTACAGGGCAAGAACCTGCTGCGCGCCTTGCGTCATGAGGGCTGGCCGCTGCTGCCGCAGCACCACTACCTGGCACGGCGGCTGGACCACAAGGTGGCCTACGGGCTGAATGCGGCGTATGAGCATGGCCACCATGGCAATGCGCTGCTGTCACGCTATCCCATCATCGAGTGGTGCAATCGCGATATCTCGGTCAACCGCTTTGAAAGCCGGGGCGTGCTGCATTGCGTGATGCTGCCCAAGGGCTGGCAGCAGCCGGTGGTGGCCTTGTGTGCCCATCTCAATCTGCTGGCGCGCGACCGCCGCAAGCAATATGCCAATCTGGTGCATTACATCGGTGCTGCCATTGCGCCGGATGTGCCCATCATCCTGGCCGGCGACTTCAATGACTGGCAGGGCGAGGCCAGCCACTGCCTGCAGGAGGCCGGCCTGCAGGAGGTGTTCCAGCAAAAGAGCGGGCGCTATGCGCTGAGTTTTCCGGCGCGCATGCCGCTGTTGCCGCTGGATCGCATCTATGTGCGCGGCCTGCAGGTGGTGAGTGCCGAAGTGCAGCATGGCCGGCCCTGGTCGCGGCTATCCGACCACCTGCCGATCTGCGCCTCCTTGTTGCCTGCCTGAGCAGGCGTGGGGGGGCTGTTTTCGCATTGGAATATCGGCGATTGCCGATTGATCAATCACTGCTTAATTCCTGAGTATTCTGGTGTAATAACGCCGGTTTCCTGCAAAAAATGTCTATTCATGGCAGGAATGCTGCATTGGGCTTGACGCAATATGAAAATCCATGTTCAAATACATCCAAACTTGATCGCCGATTTGACACAGCTTGCGGGCGTAAAACAGCTAAAGCGTGGGTAAGCAGACCCCGATGCACTCTCTTCTGCTTATATAATCTTTACCAAGCATTCAAAGATTCCATGCCCAGCCCGCCGCAGTCATTGGCGGGCTTTCTGCATTCTGGAGTGTTTGAATGATTCATCTGCAAAATATCTGCAAGCGCTTTCGCCGCCCCGACGGCGGCTGGTTTGATGCTGTTTGCGATACCTCGCTGTCGATTGCTGCCGGCGAAGTGTTCGGCCTGATCGGCTTTTCCGGTGCCGGCAAATCCACGCTGCTACGACTGATCAATCTGCTGGAGCGGCCTGATTCCGGTGCCGTCATCGTGGCCGGGCAAGACCTGACCGCGCTGGATGCCAAGGCCCTGCGCCGGGCGCGCCAGCAACTGGGCATGGTGTTCCAGCAATTCAACCTGATGGCCAATCGCACGGTGGCAGGCAATATCGCCTTTCCGCTGGAAATTGCCGGCTGGTCTGCTGCGGACATCGCCAGCCGCGTGGCCGAGTGCCTGGAGATTGTCGGCCTGACCGACCGGGCCGGGCACTATCCGGCGCAGCTGTCCGGCGGGCAGAAGCAGCGGGTGGGCATTGCCCGTGCGCTGGCGCCGCGGCCCAAGGTGATTCTGGCGGACGAACCCACCTCCGCACTCGACCCCAAGACCACCCAATCCATTCTGGATTGCCTGAAGGATATCAATCAGCGCTTTGGCGTGACGGTGGTGATTGTCACCCACGAAATGCATGTGGTGCGCTCCATCTGCCATCGTGCCGCGGTACTGGATGCCGGTCGCGTGGTGGAGGTGGTGGAAGTCAACGGGGCAGAAGTGGATGCCCGCTCGGCGCTGGCGCGCTCGCTGCTGGAGGCCGCGTAATGGAAGAGCTGACTTTTGCCGCTGCGCTGGCTGACCTGGCCAGCATGGCTCCGGAAATCTGGCAGGCCTGCCGCGAAACGGCGCTGATGCTGGCGGTGGGGTTGGCGGCCGCCATTACCCTGGGCGGCCCGCTGGGCATCGTGTTGTACCTGTCACAGCCGGGGCAGCTGTTTGCCAACCGCTGGGTCCATGGCCTGCTGGGCTGGACGGTGAACCTGGTGCGCTCCTTCCCCTTCATCATCCTGATGGTGTCGCTGGTGCCGCTGACCCGGCTGATCGTCGGCAGCACCATCGGCCCGGTGGCCGCTGCCGTGCCGCTGTCCTTTGCCGCCATTCCCTATTTCGCCCGTCTGGTGGAGCAAACCCTGCGTGAAATCCCGCGCGGGGTGGTGGAGGCGGCTGAGGCCATGGGTGCCAGCCCGCTACAGATCGTCGTCAAGGTGCTGCTGAACGAGGCGCGTTCCGGGCTGATTTCCAGCCTGACCATTCTCACCATCAGTTTTCTGAGTTACTCCGCCGTGGCGGGGGTGGTGGGTGGTGGCGGCATTGGCGACCTGGCCATCCGCTATGGTTATTACCGCTTCCAGACCGATGTGATGGTGGCCATGGTGCTGCTGCTGGTGCTGATCGTGCAGATCATCCAGTTTGTCGGCAACCGGCTGGCCGCGCGGCTGGACAAGCGCTAAGCGGACTGATTCCAGACCGGGCGGGCTGGCCTGTCCAGCCCAGCCCGGCATTTTCCCCTACCTGTATATCGCAAGGAGTTCGTATGCGTAGATTTGTCATCAAGGCGCTGGCCGCCTCGCTGCTGGGCCTGGCCGTGGCCGGTTCTGCCCTGGCTGCCGACCCGGCCAAGAAGGAAATCGTGATTGGCACCACCGTGGGTGACTTTGGCGACATGGTCAAGCAGTCGATCAAGCCCATCCTGGAAAAGCAGGGCTATAGCGTGAAGCTGGTGGAATTCACCGACTATGTGCGTCCCAATCTGGCCTTGCAGGAAGGCGCGCTGGACGTGAACGTGTTCCAGCACAAGCCTTACCTGGACAGCTTCGTCAAGGAACACAAGCTGAGCCTGAAGGAAGTGTTCCAGGTGCCGACCGCTCCGCTGGGCATTTATCCGGGCAAGCTCAAATCGCTCAAGGACGTGAAGGATGGCAGCACGGTTTCCGCACCAAACGATCCGTCCAACTTTGCCCGTGCGCTGGTGATGCTGAACGATCTGGGCTGGGTCAAGCTCAAGCCGGGCATCAATCCGCTGACCGCCTCCGAGCGGGATATTGCCCAGAATGTGAAGAAGCTGAAGATTGTCCAGCTGGAAGCTGCCCAGCTGCCGCGTTCGCGCAATGATGTCGACTTTGCCGTGATCAATGGCAACTACGCCACCAGCTCCGGCATCAAGCTGACCGAGGCCATCTATCAGGAAAAGAGCTATGCCTATGTCAACTGGGGTGTGGTACGGGCGGCCGATGCCGGCAAGCCGTGGGCGCGTGATGTGATTGCCGCCTACAACTCCCGCGCCTTCAGCGACTGGGCCAAGCAAAAGTATGTAGGCTACAAATTCCCGCAGGGCTGGAAATAAGCCGGCCATGCAAAGGGCCGCCCTGGTGGGCGGCCCGGATACGGTTTTCTTGTAACACTCCTGGCTACAAGACTTGTGCGGAGGGCATGGCCCTCCGTTTTTTTATTTGACCATGGTGAAACAACACAGCTTGTTGCCATCCAGGTCGCGGAAATAGGCACCGTAGAAGTCGTCACCGCGCAGGCCGGGCGCGCCCTCGTCCTGGCTGCCCAGCTGCAGTGCATGAGCGTGCAGTTTGTCGACGTCGGCACGGTTGTCCAGATAAAAGCCCACCATCACCCCGTTGCCTGCCGTGGCCGGCTCGCCATTGAATGGCCGCATGATGGCCAGTTGTGGCCGCTCCGGATGGGTGCCCCAGCAGATGCCACGGTCCATTTCCCACAGGCGGCTGGCACCGATGCCGGCCAGCAAGGTGTCGTAGAAGGCGGCAGCGCGCTGCAGGTCGTTGCTGCCGAGAGTGACGTAGCCAATCATGATGTTCTCCTGAAAAAGTCCTTCATCGTTTGCTGTGCTGCGGTGATGCGGCGTTGAAAACGCCTGCGCCATGGGCATGGCTGGTCTTGCCGTCTGTCTCATGCCGGCCGGCGCTAGGCGCTGATCATCCGGCGCAGGCCAAACCGGCTGCGCTTGTCGGCGGCTTATTCACACACGGTAAACGGTGCCGCCACATCCTGGCAGCGCGGCTGCACCTGGATAGAGGCAGCGCTGCGCCAGTGCGGGCCGTGGAACACCGCTTCGATATTGTTGCCGTCCGGGTCGGTGAGATAGGCGGCGTAATAGCCATCGTGGTAGGGGCGTTCGCCCGGCTGGCCATTGTCGCTGCCGCCGGCGGCCAGCCCGGCCTGATAAAAACGCTGCACCCGGCCCGGATCGGCTGTCTGGAAGGCCAGATGCACATGGCTGCGGCTGGCCGGGCTGCCGCAGGAGACAAACAGTTCGTCGGCCCAGAAATAATCCGGACCTTCACCGGTCAGTTCACGTCCCAGGGCCTGCAGCACGGCGCGGTAAAAGCGCTTGCTGGCCGGCAGGTCGGACACGACAAGGTGAACATGGTCGAGCAGTCTTCCGTAATGGTATTCCATGGGACATCTCCTCTATGGAAGCGCCATGGCCTGCCGTGGTTTGATGCAAAACCGCCGGGCAGGGCGCTTCTTTTCTTGACGACTTTTGTCCCATCATACGCCGCAGTGCTGGCGCTGCCCATCCGGTGAAGTACGGCATTCAGCGTGCCAGCCATTCCTCGACAAACTGCTGGCGAAAGGTGCGCAGCCGCTGCAGGCGTTCTTCCGCCATGGCACGGCCGGCTGCTGTCTGCATCATGGCCGGCAGCTTTTCCAGCTTGACCTCGATGTGATCCAGCGCGTATTCACGGTCGTCCAGCTGGCGTGTGCTGGCCAGTGGATCATCCGCGTGCGCCAGCTGGCGACCCATGCGGCCGGAGGTGTAAAACATGCGCGCCAGGCCAATGGCTCCCAGCGCGTCCATGCGGTCGGCGTCCTGCACGATCTGTGCTTCCAGCGTGCGTGGCGTGATATTGGCGGAAAAACTGTGTGCCTCGATGGCGTGGGCCACGGCCTGCAGTTTGTCGGCAGGAAAACCGGCCGCCTGCAGCAGCGGGCCGGCCTTGGCAGCGGCCATGCGCGACGCCTGTTCGCGCTGCGGGTGGTTCTTGGGCAGATTGACCAGATCATGCAGATAGCAGGCAGCCAGCACCACCAGGGCATCGGCCTCGCTGTGCTGTTGCAGGATGTGCCGTGCGGCAGCCCAGACGCGATGGAAATGGCTGAGGTCATGCGCGCCATCATCGTCGGCCGCTTGCTGTTGCAGCAGCGTGATCAGCTGTTGTTGCCAGTATTGCAGCAGCGGGGTGTCGGACAGGGGCAGGGGGGCAGAGGGAGCGTTCATGGCAGGGTATCGGTTGGCGGGCCGTTGATTACACCCCTGCCGCCAGCCGGCGTCAACCATGGCGGCAGCAGGGGCGGGCAGGTGGCTCAGCCGTGCAGACGGCAGTAGTCGCCGGCAATGGCGGCCGCCAGCCGGGCATTGTTCAGCACCAGCTGGATATTGGCGGCAAGGCTGTTGCCACCGGTCAGTTCGCATACCCGTGCCAGCAGGAAGGGGGTAGATTCCTTGCCGCCAATGCCTTGTGCGCTGGCTTCACCCAGGGCCTGTTCGATGGCGGCATCGATGCTGGCGCTGGACAGGGCGTATTGCGCGGGAATCGGGTTGGCCACCACCATGCCGCCTTGCAGTTGCAGCTCCCACTTGGCTTTCATCACGGCGGCGATGGCGGCCGGGCTATCCAGGCGGTAGTCCACCTTGAAGGCGCTGTCGCGGCTGAAGAAGGCCGGCAGGGTGGTGGTTTGATAGCCGATGACCGGCACGCCATGGGTTTCCAGATATTCCAGGGTCAGGCCCAGGTCGAGAATGGATTTGGCCCCGGCACACACCACGGCCAGCGGGGTCTGCGCCAGTTCCTGCAAGTCGGCAGAAATGTCGAAGCTCTGCTGCGCACCGCGATGCACACCACCAATGCCACCGGTGGCGAATACGCGGATGCCGGCCATGGCGGCCACGATCATGGTAGAGGCCACGGTGGTGGCACCGGTCTGGCCGGCTGCCACGATAAAGGGGATGTCACGGCGGCTGACCTTGACCACCTCGCGGCCGTTCTTGCCCAGCACTTCGATGTCTGCGCGGCTGAGGCCGGCTTTCAGCCGGCCATTGATGATGGCAATGGTGGCCGGCACCGCGCCATGGGCGCGCACTTCGGCTTCCACTTGCAGGGCGGTTTCCACATTCTGCGGATAGGGCATGCCATGCGAAATGATGGTGGATTCCAGTGCCACCACCGGCTGGCCGGCGGCCAGGGCGGCGGCGACTTCGGGATGGATGTCCAGGTAAGCGTGTTGGGTCATGATGGCTCCGGGTAAGACAGGGTTGGGCACAGCTGCTGGATGGCGGCCAGCGACAGGGTAGGGTTGTTGGTGGCGGCGCAGCTCAGGGTCAGCGCGGCGCAGGCCTGGGCCAGGCACACCGCTTCGGCCAGCGGCAATTGTTGCAGCCAGCCCCAGGCCAGGCCAGCCATTAGCGCATCGCCGGCGCCGGTGGCGTTGACGATGTCCACCTGCGGGGCCGGGCTCCAGCCCTGGCCTGCGGCGCTGCTGTAGAACACGCCGTCACCCGCCAGGCTGAGGATGACTTGCTGCACGCCCTGCTGGTGAAACCAGTCGGCGACGGCCGGTGCATCGGCTGGGCCAGCCAGTGGCAGGCCGGACAGGGTGGCGGCTTCGAGGCGATTGGGCTTGATGGTGTGGATGCGGCCCAGCCAGGGGCGGATGCGTTCGGCCTTGAAGGCTGACACGGTATCGACAAACACCGGCTGTTGTTCGGCTTCGGCAAACAGCCAGGCCAGTGCATCGGGTGACAGGTTGGCGTCGGCCACGATCAGGCCGGCATGGCGGACCAGCTCGCGCTGCGGGGCCAGCCTGGCGGCATCCAGCCGGTTCAGCACCTGCATGTCGTTGATGGCGATGGCCATGTCGCCATCCGGGCCGTGGATGGACAGATAGGTGGAGGTGGCGGCGTCCGGCAGTACCAGCACCGGGCGCACATCCACCCCGGCGCGCTGGGTGGAGTCCAGTAGCGAGCGGCCATACAGATCGTCGCCCACGGCGCTGAGCAGCCGGCAATCCGCTCCCAGCCGCGCCAGATTCTCGGCAATATTGCGCGCCACGCCTCCGGGCGAGCAGCTGACCTGGCCGGGATTGGAGTCGCCAAAGCGCAGGTTGGCCGGCGTGCTGCCGCGGATGTCCATATTGGCCCCGCCCAGCAGCACCACATAGCGGGTCTCGGCCAGGATGTAGCCTTTGCCCAGGATATGGCCTTTTTGCATCAGCTTCATGATGTGGCCGGCTGCCGCCGAGCGGCTGATGCCCAGCTGGTCTGCCAGCTGTTGCTGCGGGATCAGCGGGTTCTGGCGCAGCAGTTGCAGGATTTCCTGCTCACGTTGTGTCATCAAACAAATGTCCGTAATGCTAACTTTTGTTTGATTGTGTCGCAGTCACCGGCACGGGTCAAGCCGCCGGGCGGTCTGGCCGCGCGCGCTAGCCGCTGATGAAGGGGCGCACGGTGTCCAGCAGCTTGTTGGTATAGCTGGCCTTTTCCCCTACCGGCACCACGTAATCCAATGCTTCGCGGGTGGCGGTTTCGCTGCTGCGCTTGAGCATCACCCAGCTGGCCAGGTATTGCGCCGACAGGCAGCCGCCGGCCGTGGCCAGATTGCCGCTGGCATGGAAGGGTGCGTCCAGCACTTCGATGCCGGCCTGTTCCACCCAGGGTTTGGTGCGCTGGTCGGTACAGGCCGGCAGCTTGTCGATCAGCCCCAGCCTGGCCATCAGCAGGGTGCCGGAACACTGTGCGCCAATCAGCTGGCGGGCCGGATTGAGCTGCAGGCGGGCCAGCAGTTCCGGGTCGTTGGCGAAGTCACGGGTCATGACGCCGCTGCCAAACAGCACCACGTCGGCCTGGTTGGCAAACTCCAGCGGTTGCTGGGCGCGCACGGTGACGCCATTCATCGAGGTGATCTGTTCACTCGGGCTGGTGATGCAGGCTTCCCAGCCATGTGGCTGCATGCGGTTAAGCATGCCGGCGGCAATGAACGAGTCCAGCTCGTTGAAACCCTGAAACGTGACGATGGCGATTTTCATGCTGTCTCCTTAGGCGCGCAGCCGGCGGACGGTCGCTGACAAAATGACATGGCATTGCTGCGTAGGGCTTTTGTCCGCGGTGCCAAGGGCTGCGGCATGCTGTTGGTCTGGCGGGCAGGAGACAGGATTATGCTGCTGTTATCGATTGTTGGCGATAAAGATCTTGCCGGGCGGGAAATCGGGTCATAAAGCTGCGTGGCAGCGGGGGGCGTACATGGCCGCCAGCATCAGCATGGCAGCCATGACGGGGAGGTTTACAGCCGGTACTGGCTGAGGGTGCTGATTTGCTGGCGGGCCAGTTCGTCCAGATGGCGGGCACTGCTGGCGGCTTCCTGTGCCGCGCTGGAGGACTCTTCGGTCATCTGGGCAATCTGCTCCACCTGCACCGCGATATTGTTGGTGGCCTTGCCCTGTTCGGTAATGGCATCGGAAATCTCACTGACCATGTGCACGGTATTGCCGGTGGCTTCGCCGATCTGCTTGATGGCGCCATCGGCATGGTCGGCACGGCTGACCCCGTTGCGCACCAGTTCTTCGGCCGAGTGCATCTGCTCGGTGGCCTGGCGCGAGCGGTCACGCATGGCGCTGATGGTCGAGGAGATTTCCTGGGTGGAGCTGCTGGTGCGTTCGGCCAGCTTGCGTACCTCGTCGGCCACCACGGCAAAACCACGGCCCATTTCACCGGCGCGGGCTGCTTCGATGGCGGCATTCAGCGCCAGCAGATTGGTCTGGTCGGCAATGTCCTTGATCACCCCCACCACGGTATCCACCTGGGCGCTGTAGGTATCCAGTTCGCGGATGCTGCCGGCGGCACTGTCCACCGCCTGGGAAATCTCGCGGATGTCGCTGATGGTTTGCGAGATGGTGCTGGAGCCCTGCTGGGCCAGCGTGCCGGCATTGTGGGCCAGATCGCGTGATTCACTGGCGCGGCTGGCTACGTGGTTGATGCTGACCGTCATCTGTTCGATGGTGGCCGCCATATTGGCGGAAGAGGCCGACTGCGAGTCGGCGGCGGCAGCCACCTGGGTGGCGGTCTGCGACAGGCCTTGCGAGGCATCGGCCACCGAGCGCGCGCCATCCAGTATCGATTTCAGATTGCGTTGCAGCCCATCCAGCAGGCTGTTGAACGCGGCAGCGGTCAGGCCGATTTCATCCTTGCTCACCTGCGGTGCGCGCTGGGTGAAGTCCAGCGACTGGCTGACCTGCTGCATGGTGCTCTGGATGGACGACAGGCCGCGGCTGATGGTGCGGAACAGTACCACGCCCATGTACAGCACCAGCAGCAGGACAACAGCAATCACGCCACCGGTTTGCAGCAAGGCGCTGTTGTAGGCAGCCTTGTTGGTTTCCAGCGTGTCGAAGGCCAGCTTGAGGTTGTACTCGGTGTGGGCAATCAAGGCCTTGCGCATTTCTATGCCGGCGATGTACAAGGGGCCGTCGCGCAGCATGGCATCGGCTTGATCCTCTTTACCCCCCTTGTCCAGTTCGAAGAATTTGCTGCGTTCGGCACGATAAGCGGCCAGTTTGACCCTGTCATCCTGCAGCAGCTGGCGGTCGTGATCGTCCGAGATCAGGTTTTTCTCGTAGTCGTTGATCAGGTCATCCAGTTTCTTGTCGGCTTCACCGGACATGGCTTCTGCTGCCGCTTTTTCGCCTGGAGTATGGGAAATCGCATGCTTGGTAATGGCATTCTTGATATCCATGAAGGCATACACCATGCCATTCAGGTCGCGCACGCTGGGGGCCAGGTTGCTGATGGTGTCTTCAAAACGGTTGCTGGCCTGTTTTTGTTGGTAGGCACCAAAGCCACCCACCAGCAAGAGGGCGAGCAGGGCGATGGCCAGGGTCAGCATGAGGCGTCTGATGATGGTCATGGGAAAGTCCTTGCTAGGTTAAGGGCCGCTTGCCGTGGCAACGACCAAGTATTCTTTCTACGTAGCTATACGTATAGCATCGATTCATGACGTTTGTAGGGCTATTTCAAGCAGGCAGAGCCTGCGGGCTGGCACCTGCCCGCTCAAGCGGCAAAAAAAGACCGCACCATCTGGCGGTGCGGTCTGGCATGGGTGGCGGACTGCGCTGGCTTTAGCGGGTACTGGCCAATTGCCAGCGGCTATTTTCCAGGATTTGCAATTGCAGCCCGTGGTGTTGCAACAGGCTGCTGCGGTGGCCCACGCTGACGATGGTGGTGGCGGGCAATTGCTGGCGCAGCAGGCGGTACATGGCGTCTTCCAGCCCTTCATCCAGCGCCGAGCTGGCTTCGTCGAGGAAGGCGATGGCCGGTTTGTTCAGCAGCAAGCGGCCAAAGGCCAGCCGCTGCTGCTCGCCCAGCGACAGGGTCTGGCTCCAGTCGCGTTCTTCATCCAGCCGGCCCTGCAGATGGCCCAGCTGCACGGTTTGCAGCACCATGGCGGCTTCCTGTGTGGCAGCAGCCGGCGCGCTGGCGGGGTAATACAGTGCATCGCGCAACGTGCCGCCCGGCAGGTAGGGCTTTTGCGACAGGAACATCAGCCCCTGCTGTGGCCGGATGATCTGTCCGCTGCTATAGGGCCACAGCCCGGCCAGGCTGCGCAGCAGGGTGGTCTTGCCGCTGCCGGAGGCACCCCGGATCAGCAGGGCGCTGCCGCTCGCGATGTCCAGATTGACCTGCTCCAGCAAGGTACGGCCATCCGGGGCTTGCAGGCTGAAGTTTTCCAGTGCCAGCCGGGTGCCGTCGCTGCGTATGTCCGGGCGCGGCAGGGCGGCGGCTTCCTGCATGGAGTCGCAATAACCGGACAGACGGTTCAGTACCGCACGGTAGCCGGCAAAGTCGTCGTAGGCATTGCGGAAGAAAGACAGATTGTCATGCAGGGTGCCAAAGGCCTGCGAGGTTTGCATCAGGTCGCCCAGGGTGATCTGCTTGGAGAAAAAGCGGTGCGCCTGCACGATCAGCGGAAACACCACCGCGGTCTGGCTGACAATCAGGTTGAAGCCCTGGAATTTCAGCGACCGGAACACGATGCGCCAGTTGTTGTGGATGATCTGGCCGAAGCGGCTGCGCAGCAGCATGCCTTCCACTTTTTCACCGGCATAAAATGCGATGCTTTCCGCATACTCCAGCAAGCGCACCAGCAGGTAACGGTAATTGGCGTTGTACTGTTCGTTAAGGAAGTTCAGCCGCACCAGCGGACGACCGATCTTCACCGCCAGCACGGTGGCGATCAGCACATACAGGAAGACGGCAAACACCATGGCGCGCGGGATGTCCACCCCCAGCAGGTGCAGCGGGCCGGACAGGTTCCACAGGATCAGCGTGTAGGCCAGGGTGGAGACCAGCGAGCTGACCACGCCCATCGACAAGCCCAGCGAGCTGCTGACAAAGCTGCTCACATCCTGCTGGATACGCTGGTCGGGGTTGTCGCTGCGCTGCGGCAGGTATTGCAGGCGGTAGAAGGAGTCGTTCTGCAGCAGTTTCTGCAGCAATTGCTCGTTCAGCCAGGCGCGCCAGTGGATGGAGAAGCTCTGGTTGACGTAAAAGCTGAACAGGCTGCGCAGCACATGGATGCTGGCCAGGATGCAGAAAATGCGGACAAAGCTCCAGAACAGGCTTTCATTCAACTGCTGCAGCGAGGTATACAGCCCGTTGCTCCAGTTGGACAACACCACGTCCAGCCGTACGCCGGCCAAGGTCAGCAGCAGGATCAAGGCCAATCCCAGCAGCGGTTTGGCACTGCGCCGCAGGCTGAAATAGCTGCCGCTCAGTTGCCAGAATTGCCGCCCCCAACTGGTGAGCCGTACCAGCGCCCACACCGTCAGCACAAACAACAGGCAGGTGAGGCCATAGGCTTTGGCAATCCACAGCAGGCTATTGCTCAGTTCCTGATTCCAGTTCATGTTTCCCCTTCAGTCAAACTCACAGCCAACCCATGCCTAGCTGCCGGAGGCCGGGCGCTGCGCTACAGCATCTTGTCCCGGTCTGGCGGTGCAGCGGCATGCCTGGCCCGTCATGCGTATCCGCAGGCCATGGCGAGGCCCCAGCATACTTTGCGCCAGCCACCACGCCAATCACCTTCGTCTGCCAAGTCATGAAAAAGTGCTGCGGGCGGCTGGAAAAAGACGGCGGGCGGCGGGCGGCGCACCAGCCAGCGGTGAGCGGGCCCGTCATGGCCGGGCCTGTCTGCTCAGTGGCGGACTACCACAGCATCTTGACGCACTGCTCGCCCAGCCAGTCCTGCAAGGCCAGCAGCAGGCCGTCATCCAGCCGCACCCCCCAGGCTTGCGGCAGGGCGACATCGCCACGGGCCTGGGCATTGCTGTAGCTGATGCGTACCAGGCAGCCGTTTTCCTCGTCGCGGTAAGGGCCAAGCAGGCTTTTCAGCTTGCCGACATCGGCATTGCCGTTCATCTGCAAGGACAGGCCGCGGGCAAAGCGGCTGCGCGCCTCGCCCAGATCGTACAGGCGGTCGGCCATGATGCGCAGGCCGCCGGAGAAGGCGTCTTCCGTCACCTTGCCCTGCACCACCAGCACGATGTCTTCCTTCAGCCGGTTGCGATTGCTTTCATAGCTGTCGCCAAACAGGCTGATTTCGCGCTTGGCGCTGCCATCGTCCAGCTCGACAAAGGCCATCTTGCCGCGATTGCCCATCTTGACGCGGATGCCGGTGACAAAGCCGGCCAGCAGCTGCGGCTCCTTGCGTGGAGACAGGCGTGACAGCGTGGTCTTGATGAAGGCGCGCACTTCCTGGGCATAAGCCGAGAAGGGGTGGCCGGACAGGTAAAAGCCGATGGCGACTTTTTCTTCCGCCAGCTTGACCGCGTCGTTCCAGGGGCGGGTTTCCACCATTTCCACCGCCGGCGCCACATCGTCGCCGAACATGTCGAACAGGCCGCCCTGATTGATATTGGCGTGAGCCTGGTCGGCGGCTTCCATGGCCAGGCCGACATTGGCAAACAGCTTGGCGCGGTTGGGTTCGATGCTGTCAAAGGCGCCGGCGCGGATCAGCGCCTCGATCACCCGCTTGTTGACCAGCTTTTTGTCGGTGCGCTGGCAGAAGTCGAACAGGCTGGTGTAGGGGCCGCTGGCTTCGCGCACCGCCACGATGTGATCAACCGCCGATTCGCCACTGCCCTTGATCGCGCCCAGCGCGTAGCGGATTTCCTGACGGCTGACCGGCACAAAGCGGTAATAGCTGTGATTGACGTCCGGCGGCAGGAAGCGCAGGCCGTTCTTGGCGTCGGTGGCGTCATCGTAGAACACCTTGAGCTGGTCGGTGTTGTCCAGTTCGGTGGACATGGTGGCCGCCATATAGGCGGCGCAGTGGTGGGCCTTGAGCCAGGCGGTGTGGTAAGCCACCAGCGCATAGGCCGCCGCGTGCGACTTGTTGAAGCCGTAGCCGGCGAACTTCTCCATGTAGTCGAAGATTTCGTTGGCCTTGGCTTCGGGAATGTCCTGCTTGGCGGCACCCTGCACGAACATGGCGCGCTGCGCCACCATTTCCTCTACCTTCTTCTTACCCATGGCGCGGCGCAGCAAGTCGGCACCGCCCAGCGAGTAACCGCCAATCACCTGGGCGGACTGCATCACCTGTTCCTGATACACCATGATGCCGTAAGTCGGTGCCAGTACCGGTTCCAAGAGCGGGTGCAGGTATTCGAACTTGGCGCCGTGCATACGCTGGATGAAGTCGGGAATCAGGTCCATCGGGCCCGGACGGTACAGCGCCACGAAGGCGATAATTTCTTCGAACTTGCTGGGTTTGGCCTCCACCAGCATTTTTTTCATGCCGGAGGATTCAAACTGGAACACGCCGGTGGTGTTGGCACTGGCAAAAATCTTGTAGGCGTCGGCATCGTCCAGCGGCAGGTGGGCAACGTCCACGTCCTCATTGCTGACCTGCTTGATGTAGCGCTGGGCCAGTTCGATGATGGTGAGGTTGCGCAGGCCCAGGAAGTCGAACTTCACCAGGCCGATCTGCTCCACATCGTCCTTGTCGAACTGCGATACCGGCGAAGCACCATCGGCACTGGCGATATACAGCGGGCAGAAGTCGGTCAGCCGGCCGGGGGCAATCAGCACACCACCGGCGTGCATGCCGATGCCGCGGGTGAGGTCTTCCAGCTTCATTGCCAGTTCGATCAGTTCGCCCGCGCCTTCGGATTCGATCACTTCGCCGATCTGCGGCTCCACCTCCATGGCCTTTTCCAGACCCAGCGGCTTGTTGGCCTCCAGCGGAATCAGCTTGGACAGGCGGTCGCACAGGCCGAAGGGCAGGTCCAGCACCCGGCCCACGTCGCGAATCACCGATTTGGACGACATGGTGCCGAAGGTGGCAATCTGGCTGACGGCTTCTTCGCCGTATTTCTGCCGGGTGTATTCGATCACGCGCCAGCGGTTTTCCTGACAGAAGTCCACGTCGAAGTCGGGCATGGATACCCGTTCCGGGTTCAGGAAACGCTCGAACAGCAGGGCGTAACGCAGCGGGTCGAGGTCGGTAATGCTCAGGCTGTAAGCCACCAGCGAACCGGCACCGGAACCCCGGCCCGGCCCCACCGGGCAGCCATTGGCCTTACCCCACTGGATAAAGTCCGCCACGATCAGGAAGTAACCGGGAAAGCCCATCTGGATGATGGTGTCGCATTCGAACTTCAGCCGGGCATCGTATTCGGGACGGCGCGCCAGCCGCTCGTCCGGATCGGGATAGAGCTGTTCCAGCCGCATTTCCAGCCCGCGCTTGGCCTCGTACACCAGGAAGTCATCCAGCGTCATGCCTTCCGGGGTGGGGAACAGCGGCAGGTAGTTTTTGCCCAGCACCACGGAAATATTGCAGCGCTTGGCGATTTCCACGGTGTTTTCCAGCGCTTCCGGGATGTCGGCAAAGCGTTCCAGCATCTGCTCGGTGGTCAGGAAATGCTGGCATTCGGAGAAATTGCGCGGGCGGCGCTTGTCACCCAGGGTGTAGCCTTCGGCAATGCACACCCGTGCCTCGTGCGCCTTGAAGTCGTCCGGGTCCAGAAACTGGATGGGATGGGTGGCCACCACCGGCAGCCCGGTTTCACCCGCCAGCCACAGCGTGGCCTGCAGCACGCTTTCCACCTGCGGGTTGTCGACGCGCTGGATTTCCAGATAAAAGCTGCCGGGAAACAGGCTTTCCCAGTATTGCGCCCGGCGCATGGCTTCCTCGCGCTGCCCCATGGCCAGTGCCACGCCCACATCGCCGTGCTGTGCACCGGACAGGCACAAGAGATTGCTGTTGTCGCCCTGTTCCAGCCAGGCGCGCTTGATTTCGGCGCGGCCACGGTACTGGTTATGGGTGAAGGCCATGGTGAGCAGCTCGCACAGGCGGCGATAGCCTTCGCGGTTTTTCACCGTCAGCAGCAGGCGGGTGGGCTTGTCGCGGTCTTCTTCGTTTTCCAGCCAGATATCGGCCGAGACGATGGGCTTGATGCCCTTGCTGCGGCAGGCCTTGTAGAACTTGACCATGCCGAACAGATTCATCAGGTCCGACATGCCCATGGCAGGCATATTGTCCTTCTGCGCACGCTTTACCGCGTCGTCGAGGCGGACAATGCCGTCGGTGATGGAAAACTCCGAATGGAGGCGAAGATGAATAAAGCGGGGTGCGTTCATCCCGGCATTTTACCGGCAGCGCGGCATCTGCACCATGTGCGCGGCAAGATTATCCTTGCGGGTGGTAACGGGCGGTCATTGGGTCTTTTCTTGTGTTGCGACGCAGCATTAGAATGGTGGCATTGCAGACTCAGTCAAGCGGTGAGCGATATGGATTGTGATGTCAGGGAGCTGGACGGCACCAGCCTGTACAAATTGCTGACCGGCAGCGTGCTGCCACGGCCCATTGCCTGGCTCAGCACCCAGGACTTGCTGGGCGTGGCCAATCTGGCGCCGTTTTCCTTTTTTACCGTCGCCGGGCTCAATCCGCCCATGCTGGCGGTGACCATCCTGAAAAAGCCGGATGGCAGCGACAAGGACAGCCTGGCCAATATCCGCGCCACCGGTGAGTTTGTAGTGAATATCGTCAATCAGCAGCTGGTGGAGGAAATGAACCAGTCCTGTGCGGCTTATCCGGCGGAAGTGGACGAGTTTGATCTGGCCGGGCTGGAAAAAGTGCGCAGCAAGCTGGTGAAAGCGCCCGGCGTGGCCCGTTCACCTGTGCGCTATGAATGTACCCTGCATAGCTGTCTGGATCTGGGCCATGGTGCCGCTGGCAGCACGCTGGTGTTGGGGGAAATCCGCCATGTGCATGTGGATGATGCGGTATACCAGGCCGGCCGGATCAATCTGCAGGCCCTGCATCCCATCGGCAAACTGGCTGGCGATGGCTATACCCTGGTGCATGAGGACTTCGCCCTGGCCCGCCCCTGAGCGCGGCATTGGCATCCGTCAGCAAAAAAGCAGCGCAAGGCTGCTTTTTTTACGGCTGTTGCGGCTGGTGTCAGTGCAGCGACTGCACGATCTGGCTGGCCATCTCGTCCAGCAAGGCATAGCGACGGTTGTATTCGCTGCGCTTCTTGCTGGCAATCTCTTCCATCGGTTTGCGCGGGATGGGGAAGGGGATGCGGAAATATTCGGTATTGATTTTCTCGGCACCGATATCCAGCCAGAAGCTGTCGTAATCGGCCTGGAATTCGCGCCGATAGCGCCAGGAGCTGTAGATATGGCTGTCCTTGCACACGGCCAGCACCTGCTGGCAGCCCATTTCGCGAGCAATAACGGTGAGGGCTTCCAGCGCCAGCCGCTTGGGAAACAGCCCGTGGCAAGCCTTGGTGGCGGTGCGGATGCATTCGTGGCCGAATTCCTTGCGCGGGCCTTGCAGGCCGCCCACCAGCGCCACGTTCTGGCCCTGGTACTGACAGAGGGTGAAGGTGAGGGTGGCCAGCGCCACCTGCTGGCCGTCGACGAACTGCAGCGACAGTTCGCCTTCCTTGTCGAAGGTGTGGTTATGGCCCAGCACCCAGCCAAACTGGCTGTCGTCCTTGCCGCTGACGCTGGCCAGCCTGAGGTTGTCCAGCGACAGCAGCTTGCCGCGCAAGCCGGCGGGCAGTTGCAGCACCCGGCTGTAGTGTTGCTGCAGCATGGCGGCCTTGGCGGCGTTGCCCAGTCCGCGGTGCAGATAAGGGCGGTGCAGCTTTTGTGCCAGGCGCGGAGCCAGCCGCAGATAGTCGAGCATTAATGGCTGGCTGGCGAGAAAGCCCAGCCAGCGGTAGCTGGCCGGCAGGGTCAGCAGGGTGCGCAGTGCCAGCTTGATACGGTTTTTGCCTTCGTCCAGATAGTCGCGGCGGGAGAATGTCCCGCTGGCCAGTTGGCCCAGCAGGCGGGCGGGGTGTGGCCCCGAAGCCGATTCGATTGATTTCACGCAGAGTTCTTCTAAAAGCCGTTCATGCACGGAGCAGCATTATTGTTGATCCGGGAGCCGGCGTCTTTGGCCGGCTTGTCCCTGGGTGGTGACCGTTTGTGACAGCTTACTTTTTCTCGTCACGCGGCTTGAGTGCCACCATGGCCGCGCGCTGCATTTCCAGGGTTTTCATCTGCATCGACAGCATGCCCAGGTTCATGGTGAGCCAGCCTTCCACCACGCGCAGCTCGGCCAGCTTGCGGTCGATTTCCTCCTCGCTCATCGGCGGCAGGAAAGGCTGGGCGCTGGCCGGGGTGGCAGTTTGCCAGAACTGGCGGAACATGGCGAATGGATCGGCAGGATTGAAATCGGCGCTCATGGCTGGCTCTCCTTGTCATATAAAAAAACGGGCAAGCGCCTGCTTGCCCGTTCAGTATAAGACCAAAGATGAGCAGTTAGCTGTTGCTGGCTGCTACCTGTGCATCCACGGCGGCCAGGGCCACCATGTTGACGATGCGACGCACCGAGGAAATCGGGGTCAGGATGTGCACCGGCTTGGTCATGCCCATCAGGATGGGGCCGATGGTCACGCCGTCGGAGGCCGATACACGCAGCAGGTTGTAGCTGATGTTGGCGGCTTCCACATTCGGCATGATCAGCAGGTTGGCCGAGCCCTTCAGCGTGGTGTCCGGCATGGCCTGGGTGCGGATGGCTTCCACCAGGGCGGCATCGCCCTGCATTTCACCATCGATTTCCAGATCAGGCTGGGCTTCGCGGATCAGCTCCAGTGCAGTACGCATCTTGTCGGCGGATTCGCCGTTGATGGTGCCAAAACTGGAGTTGGACAGCAGGGCGGCCTTCGGTGCGATACCAAAGCGCTTCATGGCTTCGGCGGCCATCTTGGTGATGCCTGCCAGCTGCACGGCATCCGGCTTGGCGTTGACATAGGTGTCGGTGATGAAGATGTTGCCGGTCGGCAGGATCAGCGCATTCATCGCACCGGCCACCTTGTCGGCATTGTTGTAGCCGAGCACGGTTTCCACGATTTCGAAGTGCTGGCGGTAGGTGCCGTAGGTGCCACAGATCATGGCATCGGCATCGCCGCGACGGACCATCAGCGCGCCGATCAGCGTGGTATTGCCAATCACGCGGCGACGGGCCTGTTCCTGCGAAACGCCCTTGCGCTTCATCAGGTTGTAGTAGTCCTTCCAGTATTCGGCAAAGCGCGGGTCGGATTCGTTGTTGACCAGCTCGAAGTCCTTGCCGATCTCCATCTTCAGGCCCAGCTTTTCGATACGCTTTTCAATCACGCTCGGACGGCCGATCAGGATGGGCTTGGCCAGGCCGGCCAGCACGATTTCCTGGGTAGCATGCAGCACGCGCTCGTCTTCGCCTTCGGTCAGCACGACACGCTTGCTTTCCTTCTTGGCTTGCGAGAACACCGGCTTCATGAACAGGTTGGTCTTGTACACGAACTGGGTGAGCTGATCGACATAGGCGTCGAAATCCTGGATCGGGCGGGTGGCCACGCCGGAGTCCATGGCTGCCTTGGCCACGGCCGGGGCGATCTTGACGATCAGGCGCGGGTCGAAGGGCTTGGGAATCACGTATTCCGGGCCGAAGGACAGTTCCTGGTCGCCATAGGCGGAAGCCACCACGTCGGACTGCTCGGCCATGGCCAGGTCGGCAATGGCGCGCACAGTGGCCAGCTTCATTTCTTCATTGATGGTGGTGGCGCCCACGTCCAGCGCACCACGGAAGATGAAGGGGAAGCACAGCACGTTGTTGACCTGGTTGGGGAAGTCGGAACGGCCGGTACCGATGATGGCATCCGGGCGGACTTCCTTGACCAGCGGCGGCAGGATTTCCGGTTCCGGGTTGGCCATGGCCAGAATCACCGGATGCGGGGCCATGGATTTGACCATGTCCTGGGTCACCAGGCGCGGGCCGGACAGACCCATGAAGATGTCGGCGCCAACCATGGCGTCGGCCAGCTTGCGCTTGCCGTTGTCGGCAATGGCGTAACGCTGCTTGGATTCGTCCAGCTTTTCGTCACGGCCCTGGTAGATCACGCCTTTGGAGTCGCAGACAGTGATGTTTTCGCGCTTCACGCCCAATGCCACCAGCAGGTCGAGGCAGGCGATGGCGGCCGCACCGGCACCGGATGCGGTCACGCGGACATTGGCAATGTCCTTGTCGACCAGGCGCAGCGAGTTCAGTACCGCGGCAGCGGCCACGATGGCGGTGCCGTGCTGGTCGTCATGGAAGACCGGAATGCCCATGCGTTCGCGGCACTTCTTCTCGATGTAGAAGCACTCGGGGGCCTTGATGTCTTCCAGATTGATGCCGCCGAAGGTCGGCTCCATGGCGCAGATCATGTCGACCAGCTTGTCCGGGTCGTTTTCGTTCAGTTCGATGTCGAAAACGTCGATGCCGGCAAACTTCTTGAACAGCACGCCCTTGCCTTCCATCACCGGCTTGCCGGCCAGCGGGCCGATATTGCCCAGGCCCAGCACGGCGGTGCCGTTGGTGATCACGGCTACCAGATTGCCGCGGGCGGTGTATTTGTAGGCATTGAGCGGGTCTTCCACGATGGCGTCACACGGGGCGGCCACACCGGGGGAGTAGGCAAGGGCCAGATCTCGCTGGGTAGCCAGCGGCTTGGTCGGGGATACTTGAATCTTGCCGGGCTGAGGGAACTGGTGGAAATCGAGTGCGGCTTGGCGCAGTTGCTCGTCCATTCGTGAACTCCTGGGTGGTTTCTTATGGTCGTTTTGAATTTAGCTCAATATTATAAGGGCTAACCCTCTACCGGGGCTATGGTCCTGTCAGACAAGCTACGCGGCGAGGGTGTTCATCCCTGCCGCGTAGCTGGCCCTGTCCTGCTGTTATTGCATCATACCTAACATTCGTGGCAGCCACAGCGAGATGCCAGGAATATATGTTACTGCGATCAGGAAGCCGAGCATGGTGAGCAGCCATGGCCATACCGCCACGGTCAGCTCGGTAATGCCCATCTTGGTGATGCCCGAGGCCACGTACAGGTTCAGCCCCACTGGCGGGTGACACATGCCGACTTCCATGTTGACGGCGATCAGGATGCCGAAGTGGATGGGGTTGACCCCCAGCTTGACCGCCACCGGGTACAGGATGGGCGCCATGATCAGCACGATGGCCGACGGGTCCATGAAGTTGCCGGCTGCCAGCAGTAGGATGTTGGTCACCAGCAGGAAGGCGACAATGCCCAGGCCCTGCGCCGTCATCCAGGCCGCCATGGCTTGCGGGATCTGTTCCGATGCCATCAGGAAGGAGAACAGCACGGCATTGGTGATGATGTACAGCAGCATCGAGCTCATCGACGCGGCATTGACCAGCACGCGCGGCACATCCTTCAGCCCCATGTCCTTGTAGACGAACACGGCAATGATGAAGGCGTAGACCGCGGCCATGGCAGCGGCTTCGGTCGGGGTGAAGATGCCGCTGTAAATACCACCGATCACCAGCACGATCAGCAACAGGCCCCACACGCATTCACGGAAGGCTTGCAGGCGCTCGCCCCAGCTGGCGCGCGGCAGGCGCGGGTAGTCGAACTTCTTGGCGCGATACCAGGTGGTCAGGCCCAGCAATACCGACAGACACAGGCCGGGCAGTACCCCGGCCATGAACAGCTGGCCGACCGAGGCGGTGCTTACCGGCGAGCCATCCGGGCCGGTGACATCCATGCCGGCGGTGGCGATGGAGTACATCACCAGATTGATGGAGGGCGGGAACAGAATGCCCAGTGCGCCGGAGGTGGTGATGACACCGGCACCAAAGCGCTGCGGATAACCTTGCTTGACCATGGCCGGCAGGATGATGGAACCCACGGCCACCACGGTGGCAACCGAGGAACCGGTAATGGCGGCAAACAGGGCGCAGGACACCACGCCGGCCAGACCGAGGCCGCCATACCAGTGGCCCACCAGGGTGGTGGCAAAGCGGATCATCCGTTTGGCCACGCCACCGTGCATCAGGAAGTTGCCCGCCAGGATGAAGAATGGAATCGCCATGATTTCGAACTTCTCGATGCCGGTAAACAGCTTGAGCGCTACCGACTGGATCGGTACTTCGGTCATGGTGAACAGAAAGGTCAGTACCGTCAGACCCAGCGAGATGGAAATCGGCATGCCGGTCAGCATCAGCGTCAGCAGCAGACCGAAAATGATGAGCGTGGTCATTAGTGCTTGCCTCCGTGGTTCAGGTCATGCGGGTGCAGATTGTCCAGATCCTCGGCACCTTCTTCCAGGCCATCGACATGGCCGTGATCATGTTTGGGCAGGCTGCCGGTCTTGATGAAGTTCCAGGCCACTTGCAGGAAACGGAAGCACATCAGGGTGGAACCACAGGGAATGGCCAGGTAAACCAGCCACATCGGTGCTTCCAGATCGGGCGAAGTCTGGTCGGTATGGGCGATTTCCCAGACAAAATCACTGCCCAGTGCCGCAATGACCCCGGTGAACAGGGCACCGGCCAGCAGGCCGAAGATGATGAACTTGGCGCGGTTCTTGTCCGACAGGCGGTTGATCAGCACATCCACGCCCACGTGGATGCCGGTACGCACGCCATAGGCCGCACCGAACTTGGCCATCCACACAAACAGGTAGATGGTCAGTTCCTGGGCCCAGGCCATGTTGATGTGGGCGAGATAGGGTTGCAGAGCGTCGATGCCCGAGCCGTAGCGGTGCAATACTGCGGCAAAGGTGATGAGGGTGGCACTTCCCATCAGCAGGGCAATCATCCACTCCTCAAGGTGATCGAGGAATTTCAGCATGATTGTTCTCTTTCAGCAAAAAGGAGCGTGGGTGCCGCAGCACGCACGCTCCATGCATGGGCCGATCAGTTGTTGGCGTGGAAGTCGGTTTCTTTGTAGATCGCCTTCAGCAGGTCCGGACCGATGCGTTCGGCCATCTTGGCGTGAACCGGCAGCATGGCTTTCTTGAAGGCAGCGCGTTCAGCGGCCGTCGGGGTGTAGACCTGGGTCTTGCCGGAAGCCTTGATGGCGGCCAGCGAGCGGTCGTTTTCCTTCTTGGCGATGTCGTTGGCGTACTTGGAGGCATCGACGATGGCGCCATCCAGCTGGGTACGCACGTCAGCCGGCAGGCCGTCCCAGAATTTCTTGTTGACGATCACGGCATAGCCCAGGAAGCCGTGCTGGGTCAGCGTCAGGTGCTTTTGCACTTCGTAGGCCTTGCTGGTGTACAGGTTGGAGGCTTCCAGTTCGGTGCCGTCCACCACGCCGCTTTGCAGCGCCTGGTACACTTCGGAGAAGGCCATCACCTGCGGCAGCGCGCCTACCGAGCGCATTTCCTCTTCCAGTACCTTGGACGACTGGATACGGATCTTCAGCCCCTTGAGGTCGGCCGGCGACTTGATCGGCTTGTTGGCCGAGAAGTTCTTGAAGCCGTTATCCCAGTAAGCCAGGCCCTTGATGCCCTTGCTTTCCAGCTTGCCCAGCAATTGCTTGCCGATGGCACCGTGCATCACCTTGTTCACTTCGTCATAGTTGTCGAACACATAAGGCAGGTCGAAAACTTCGAATTCCTTCACGCCCAGCGGGCCAAACTTGGCCAGCGACGGGGCCAGCATCTGCACTGCGCCCAGCTGCAGGGCTTCCAGCTCTTCCTTGTCCTTGTACAGCTGGCTGTTGGGGTAGACCTGAACCTTGACCTTGCCGTGGGTACGCTCTTCCGCCAGCTTCTTGAAGTATTCGGCGGCCTTGCCCTTGGGGGTGTCCGGCGATACCACGTGGCTGAACTTGATGACGATTTCGCCAGCAGCCTGGGCCATGCCGGCCACACCGAAGGAAGCGCCAATCAGCAGGGCAGCAATTTTCAGTTTCATATGAGTCTCTCCGTTTCTGTTTCTGTTTCCGTTTGCGTTGAATGTTTTTGCTTTGTATTACAGCCCTTGTCTGCGGGCTGTTAATACCGTGTAAAGTAGAAGGCGCGCCAACAACATGCCATTGGGGACTTCATCATTGGGGTTTTCCCTTACCCGCTTATGCACGTGATCGATCTGCTTGCCCGCCGCCGTTCCCCCCGCCTGTTATGGCTGGGCACCTCGCTGACTCTCATTGCCCTGGTCATGGCGCTGGGGGGGCTGTTTTATCTGGTGTATCGCGACTGGGTGGATGAGCAGCACGACAATCTCATCCAGGAAGTGCTGTGGCTGGAACAGTCGATGCGCCTGCACATGGAGGCGCAGCAGGAATGGGCCGAGGGCATGGCGGCAGATATCGCCGCTGGCAAGCTGCAGCCCGAGCGTTTTGTGCCCTCGGCCGCATTTTTCATGCGGGAAAGCCCGGAAGTGCTGCAGGTGCAGCAGTTCGACCAGAACGGCATGCTGATACGCGACCAGCACGGACAGGTCGCTCCCGGCAAGGTATTGCATGGCGACGAGTTCGACGCGGTGTGGCGGGCCTCGCGCTTGCGCCGCGCGTCCTATGGCCAACCCTACCGCCGTGCTGATGGCAAGTACCGCTTCGACCTGGCGGTGCCCATTATTGCCAACGAGAAATATCTGGGCAGCATCCGCCTGGTGTATCAGTTCGATCAATTGCTGCACCGCCAGGTGCCGTGGTGGATCGCCTCGAAAAACTACATCAGCTTTGTCGATGTCGGCGGCCGCACCCTGGCCAGCAAGTTCGACCCTTCCGAACACCCCGGCACCATTTCCCACCAGACCAGCTTCGACCCGCCAGGCTTTGGCGTGTATCTGCGTGCCGTCAGCTATCGTTCCGGGCTGGGGCTGACCCTGCCGGTGCTGACCGGGCTGATCATGCTGCTGGCCGCAGCCCTGCTGTACTCCATCTGGCGCATTCGTCGCCACATGCGTGAACGCTCGCGTGCCGAACATGCGCTGGCCACCGAAGTGTCGCTGCGCCAGGCCATCGAGGACTGCATGAAAAGTGGCCTGGTCGCCATCAGCCTGGAAGGGGAAATACTGCGGGTCAACCGCGCATTTTGCGAAATGCTGGGTTATGCGCCGGAGCAACTGGTGGGCCAGCGCCCGCCCCATGTTTTCTGGCCCAGTGCCGATCACCAGCAAATGCGCGCGGCCATGGATGCGGTCAGGCATGGCATGCAGCCAGAGCAGGGTTTCGAACTGCGCTTTCAGTGCCAGAATGGCGAATTTGTCGAGGTGCGGCTGTATGCCACGCCGCTGATCGAGCGCGATGGCAGCCATCGTGGCTGGATTGCCGCCTTGTTCGACATTACCGAGCGCAAACGCCAGCGGCTGGCGCTGAATGCCTCGCACCAGCGCTTCCTCACCGTGCTTAACGGCATGCAGGCGGGTGTCTGTGTGGTCAGCCAGCTCAGCGGGCAGCTGTTATACGGCAATCCCACCTTTTCCTATTTGTGGCTGGCCGACGAGCCGGATGCGCCGTGCTGCCTGCTGTTGCCCGGTTTGCGCGATGAGCCGGAGCAGGATGATCTGGCCAGCGAGTTCACCCTGCAAGATGGCGCGCAGTGGTTCCAGATGCACCGGCGCCGGCTGGAGTGGGTCAGTGGCGAACCGGCCTGGCTGGTGATTCTGACCGATGTCACCGAAGAGCGCGAACGGGAAGGACGGGCGCAGGCCCAGCAGGAGCGCTTCCAGACTACCTCGCGCCTGATTGCCATGGGTGAGATGGCCTCCAGCCTGGCGCATGAGCTGAATCAGCCGCTCACCGCCATCAGTACTTACTCGGCCGGGCTGGCGCGCCGCCTGCCGGAGCGGCTGGAATTGCCATCCGGCGTGCGCGAGGCCGTGGCGGCCATCAGCCAGCAGGCGCAACGCGCCGGGCAGATCATCAAAAGCATCCGCGCCTTTGTCAAAAAACACGAGCCGCAGCTGGAGAATGTCGATCCCGCGCGCGTGGTGGCGCGGGCAGCAGGATTGGCCGAGATGATGGCCTTCAAGGCCGGCGTGCAGCTGGTGATCGAGCAGGACGGCACAGACTGCCGGCTGGACATGGACCCGGTACTGATCGAGCAGGTCTTGCTTAATCTGATGAAGAACGCCATCGAAGCCATGGTCGAGGCGCAAACCCGGCGGCCGCATATCGTGGTGCGCACCACGGTGGGACCAGCGTTCTGGCGGGTGGAGGTGGCAGATAACGGGCCTGGCCTGAGCGACAATATCAAGAAAGAGCTGTTTACCCCGTTTTACTCCACCAAGCCTGATGGCATGGGAATTGGTTTGAATATCTGCCGTTCCATCGTCGAGTTTCATCGTGGCGAATTCAGCGTCAATTCCACAGTGGCGGGCGGCTGCGTATTCTGGTTCACCCTGCCGCTACGGCGCAGCAGCGACGGCACATGAAAAACGGCACCCGTGGGTGCCGTTGTCACATGGCCAGCCAGTACCTAGTGTTGACTGGGCTGCAGGATGGTTTCCTGTGTTTCTTCCAGCATGTCAGGGTAGTCGCGGCTGTAATGCAGGCCACGGCTCTCCTTGCGCAGCAGTGCCGAACGCACGATCAGCTCGGCGGTTTGCACCAGATTGCGCAGCTCGATCAGGTCGTTGGTGACGTGGAAGTTGCTGTAGTAGTCGTTGATTTCCTCGGACAGCAGGCGAATCCGGCTTAGTGCCCGCATCAGCCGCTTATTGGTACGCACGATGCCGACATAGTCCCACATGGCGCGGCGCAGCTCGTCCCAATTGTGTGAAATCACCACTTCTTCATCAGTATCGGTTACCTGGCTGTCGTCCCAGTCCGGAATCGGCGGCAGGGTGATGTCCGGTGCGGCCAGAATGTCCTCGGCGGCTGCCTTGCCAATCACCAGGCACTCCAGCAGCGAGTTGCTGGCCAGACGGTTGGCGCCATGCAGACCGGTACAGGCCACTTCACCCACCGCATACAGCGCGTCTACATCAGTATGGCCGGTCAGGTCGGTCACCAGACCACCGCAGGTAAAGTGCACGGCCGGCACCACCGGAATCGGCTCCTGCGTGATGTCGATACCCAGTTCCAGGCAGTGAGCGTAGATATTGGGGAAGTGTTCCTTGATGAAATTGGCCGGCTTGTAGGAAATATCCAGATAGACACAGTCCAGACCATGCTTCTTCATTTCAAAGTCGATGGCACGTGCCACCACATCACGCGGTGCCAGTTCCGCCCGCGGGTCGTGATCCGGCATGAAGCGGGTACCGTCTGGCAGCTTCAGAATGCCCCCCTCGCCACGTACCGCTTCGGAAATCAGGAAAGACTTGGTGTGCGGGTGATACAGGCAGGTGGGGTGGAACTGGATGAACTCCATATTGCCCACCCGGCAACCGGCACGCCAGCCCATGGCAATGCCATCACCGGTCGCGGTATCCGGATTGGTGGTGTAGAGGTAAACCTTGCCCGCCCCACCGGAAGCCAGCATGGTGTGCTTGGCGGCAATGGTGACGATCTGGTCCAGCGTCTTGTCCAGCGCATACACGCCGTAGCAGCGCTTGCCCTCCAGGCCCAGCTTGCGTGAAGTGATCAGGTCGATGGCAATGAAATCTTCCAGTACCGTGATATTCGGATGCGCCTTGATCTTCTGACCGAGTGTAGAAGTCACGGCAGCACCGGTCGCATCGGCCGCGTGGATGATGCGGCGATGGCTATGACCACCCTCGCGCGTCAGGTGATAGCCGGTCTTGTGGGTATCGTCACGAGTAAACGGCACGCCCAGTGCGATCAGCCAGTCAATCGCCTCTTTGGAATGCTCCACGATAAAGCGTGTCGCCTCCTCATTGCACAGCCCGGCACCGGCAATCAGCGTATCGCGGATATGCTCCTCAACCGAATCCTCGGTATCCAGCACGGCGGCGATACCGCCCTGGGCATAGGTCGAACTGCCTTCCAGCAGATCGCGCTTGGTAATCAGGCCAACTTTGCGGGTGGCCGCCAGATGCAGGGCCAGCGTCATGCCGGCCAGACCACTACCGATAATCAGAACATCAAACTTGAGCATGGCAGATGCCGCCGTCAGGCGGAGTAGGGCTGTTTGCAGAAGGCTAAAGAGTAGCAGAACCGTCGTCGGGCGGCATCAGCCTTGGCTCTATATATATGTGTCCGCCCATCCCGCCCGGCATGGCCGGGTTCGATTAAGTCTCTCCGCAGGCTGCCCAGCCAGCGGTTTTATATGGAAGATCCGGGCGATCAAGCCGACGCAGCAGATACGCAATGTCGACCTGGTTGAGACGGCGGGGCAAAGCGCTGCTGCGATGCAATAAAACCCTATCGGCATAGTTGCTTGCTGCTCAGTCACTTAGCGCGTAATTGGCCGGTGTTTGGCCAGAATCTGCACTTTTCTTCGCACAAAGTGTTGACGAGGGTAGGGCAGGGCGGTATAGTTCGCCTCCTCAGCAGACAACGCAGCGACGGAAACGAAACGCAGCGACCTGCACCGCTCTTTAAAAAACAGAATAACCGATAGGTGTGAGTGCTTGGCGAAAGCCAAATACTTGCACTGCAAGACAAGAAATACTTGTTATTTTCTTTGATCTTGCGTGCCAGAAAATTTGCTATGAGATTGAACTGAAGAGTTTGATCCTGGCTCAGATTGAACGCTGGCGGCATGCTTTACACATGCAAGTCGAACGGTAACAGGGAGCTTGCTCCGCTGACGAGTGGCGAACGGGTGAGTAA